>NZ_PZKQ01000030.1:0-88088 GCF_003046645.1 Escherichia sp. MOD1-EC6475
TAAATTGTTAAAGAGCAGTGCCGCTTCGCTTTTTCTCAGCGGCGCGGGGTGTGCATAATACGCTTTCCCGCTACAGAGTCAAGCATTTATTTTTGCTTTCTCTGCCGGAATTCTCAGGAGAACCCCGCTGACCCGGCGGCGTGTTTGCCGTTGTTCCGTGTCAGTGGTGGCGCATTATAGGGAGTTATTCCGGCCTGACAAGAGGAAATTTAAAATAATTTTCTGACCGCGCATTTTTTATTCTTTATGCTTATTTCAGCGTCGGTTTGTCGGTTAAATGGGCGATTTCTCGGGCGAAATTCGCCACCTGCTCCCAATCGGTATAGACAACTTCTTTGCGCGTATCCGTTTCACCGCCTGACATCTTCATAATCAGCTTGATCATAAAACGGTCGTACCAGCGATAACGTGGGTAACGCAGCGCCCCGGCAATGACCGCGCAGCGATCGGGACGCCATTGCGAGTTCATCAGAAACTTCCGCGCGTAGCTGTTGGTCTGTGGAGTACGCTTCTCCGGTTTGCGCGCCACCAGGTTTACGGAATAAAAGGCGCTCGGCATCGAATTCAGTCGCGTCGCATGTTTTTTGACAAATTCCTGGAACGCAGAGTGGTAGTGACCATAGCGAATAGAAGCACCAATGACCACACGGTCATAGTTTTCCCATTGTGGTTCTTCAATGCGGTGCACATTAGCGACATCCGCCTGGATCCCCAGTTCTTTCAGTTCCGAAGCCAGGTAGGAGGCAATCTCGCGCGTTTGTCCGTCCCTTGTTGAGAAAAGAATTAATGTTTTCACGTATTACTCCATCATTCACGCCAGAAAGTCGGGGTAAAGAGCACCAGCAATGTAAACACCTCGAGACGACCAAACAACATATTGGCAATCAGGATCCATTTAGCCACCGGGTTCATGCTGGTAAAGTTATCAGCAACCACGCCAAGCCCCGGCCCCAGGTTATTCAATGTCGCCACAACCGAAGCAAAGGCAGAAAAGTCATCCACGCCCGTGGCGATAATCGCCAGCATACTGACAATAAACACCAATGCATAGGCGGAGAAAAATCCCCAAACGGCTTCGAGGATACGTTCCGGCAGTGCGCGATTCCCCAGCTTAATGCTGTAGACGGCGTTCGGATGCACCAGTCGTTTCAGCTCACGGTTCCCCTGTTTGAACAACAGCAAGATGCGGATCACTTTCAGGCCACCGCCCGTTGACCCGGCGCAACCGCCGATAAAAGCTGAACATAACAGCAGTACCGGCAAAAAGAGCGGCCAGCGGGCAATGCTGTCTGTCGTAAACCCAGCGGTTGTCGCCATCGACACCACCTGGAAAAATGCCTGGTTAATTGTCATCAGCGCCGAACTGTAGACATTATGAAACCACAGTACGAGTGTACAAATAACCACCAGCGTAAACTGTACGCCGATAAACATGCGAAATTCCGGATCGCGCCAGTAAACCTTCAGACTACGCCCACTTAGCAGCGAGAAGTGCAGACCGTAGTTACAGCCGGAGATCAGCAGGAAGATAGCAATGATAGTGTTAATTGTCGGGCTATCGAAATAGCCAACGCTGGCATCATGGGTTGAGAAGCCGCCAATGGCGATTGTCGCGAAGCTATGACCGATGGCATCAAAAGCATTCATTCCGGCAAACCACAACGCCAGCGCACAGGCGACGGTCAGCAAGACATAAATCAACCACAGGGTTTTCGCCGTTTCCGCAATTCGCGGGCGCATTTTGTTATCTTTCAGCGGGCCGGGCATTTCTGCGCGATAGAGCTGCATCCCACCCACGCCGAGGATAGGCAGTATCGCAACCGCCAACACGATGATCCCCATCCCGCCAAACCATTGCAGCATCTGGCGATAAAAGAGGATGGCGTGAGGGAGCGAATCCAGCCCCACCAGCGTAGTGGCTCCCGTAGTGGTCAGGCCAGAGAAAGATTCAAAAAACGCATCGGTAATCGTGAGGTTCGGGCTTTCCGAGAAGATAAAAGGGAGCGCACCGACGCTACCCAGCACCGTCCAGAACAGCACCACAATCAGAAACCCTTCACGGGATTTCAGTTCGCCCTTCTCTTTACGGTTCGGCCACCACAGCATAGATCCAATGGCGAGGGCGACAAAAAAGGTCTGGGTAAAAGCGCGGCCAGCCCCATCCCGGTAAATGAGTGCTACCAGCCCAGGGATAATCATCGTCCCTGAAAATAAGATGACCAGTAGTCCAACGATTCGGGTAATGGCGCGAAAATGCATCTCTGCCGCTTCCTTAGTTCTGCAAAATGAAGTGGGGATTATTCTTCAATCGCTAACAATTGCAATGAACCACGGCTAAAATCCGCCAGCTTTGCGGAAAATTCAGCCACTTTCGCCGCCGGAAGCGCCACCCGCAGCAGAACGAATGCCTGATAATCACTGTTGATAATTTTGCCGTCACACTGCCCCAGCAACGCTTCAATGCCGGTTAACTGACTATATTCACATTGCAAAGTATATTCGGTTAATGGCGTCTTGCGTTGGGTCGTTAGCTGGCGCAGCGCCTGATTCACGCCGCCGCCATACGCTTTCACTAACCCACCGGTGCCAAGCAATATGCCGCCGTAGTAGCGCACTACCACAGCGGTAATTTCCCCGACGCCGCTGCCCATTAGTTGGGCGAGCATCGGTTTACCTGCCGTTCCCGCAGGTTCCCCGTCATCAGAGAAACCCAGTTGTTGAGAATCATCCGGTGCGCCAGCTACCCACGCCACGCAATGGTGGCGGGCATCTGGGTGCTCTGCCCGCACCGATTCAACAAACGCTTTCGCCGCCTCGACGCCATCGGTATGCGCCAACATCGTTATGAAGCGGCTCTTTTTGATCTCTTCAACAACCGTGACCGGTGCCGCAGGGATTAACCAGCTTTCCATCACGCCAGTTTCAGATCCCGGGTCATGTTTTCCACGTTGTTTTCGTGGATCACCACGTTGTCTTCGATACGAATGCCGCCGAACGGTTTCAGTGCTTCAATTTTCTGCCAGTTGAAGTGTTTGCTGAACTGCCCTTCACGCCACGGTGCCAGTAGCGATTCGATGAAGTAGATACCCGGTTCGATGGTTAACACCATGCCTGGCTGGAGAATACGGGTGCAGCGCAGGTACGGATATTTTGCCGGTGCCGCGAGGTGCGTACCGCTATCATCCTGCATAAAACCGGCTACGTCATGCACCTGCAGGCCCAGCGGATGGCCGATACCGTGCGGCATAAACGGTCCGGTGAGATCGTTTTCGACCATCGCTTCTTCACTCATATCGGTGATGATTTGATGTTTACGCAGCAGTTTGGCGATGCGCTGATGGAACTGGATGTGGTAATCCACATAGCTGACGCCCGCTTTCATGGTAGCGATCAGCGCCAGTTGTTCATCATTTACGTCTTTCACCAACTGTGCGTAGTCGTTGTCGCTTTTTGCCGACCAGGTACGGGTCAGGTCTGCTGCATAGCCGTTATATTCTGCCCCGGCATCCAGCAGGAAGCTGCGCATCTCTTCCGGCGCCTGATGATCCAGTTTGGTGTAATGCAGCACCGCAGCATGTTCGTTAAGCGCCACAATGTTGCTGTAAGGCACGTCGGTATCACGATGACCAGTCGCAGTCAGATAGGCAATGTTGATATCGAACTCGCTCATGCCAGAACGGAAGGCTTCTTCTGCCGCGCGATGACCGTTGACTGCCATTTTCTGCGCTTCACGCATACAGGCCAGTTCGTACTCGGTTTTGACGGAGCGGTAGTAATGCAGGTAGTCGATCACCCCTTTCGGGTTGATATTACTGGCCTCAATGCCCAGTTGCAGCGCACGTTCCGGCACCGGGCCAATATAGCCAATATTGCCGCGCGCAGCGGGCAGCAGGCTACCAATGCCATCGGCTTTCGGCAGCGCGATCACTTCCACATCCTCAGTCCAGAAAGAGGTCGGCAAAGGTTCGACGTTGTGCCAGTAATCAACCGGCAGATAAAACCACAGTTTCGGCTTGTTCACGCCATCCACCAGCAGCCAGCAGTTTGGCACCTGAGTTACCGGCACCCACGCTTTGAATTGCGGATTAACTTTAAACGGATAAGGATGATCGTCGAGAAAAACGTTGAACAGCTCGCCGGAGTGAATAAGTAATGCATCCAGCTTGAAGCGCGCCAGCGCATCGCGAGTCCGTTCTTGTAAGGTAGCTATATGATTTTTATAGAGCGAGGCCAGTGATTCCATTTTTTACCCTTCTGTTTTTTTGACCTTAAGTCTCCGCATCTTAGCACATCGTTCATCCAGAGCGTGATTTCTGCCGAGCGTGATCAGATCGGCATTTCTTTAATCTTTTGTTTGCATATTTTTAACACAAAATACACACTTCGACTCATCTGGTACGACCAGATCACCTTGCGGATTCAGGAGACTGACATGCTTTACAAAGGCGACACCCTGTACCTTGACTGGCTGGAAGATGGCATTGCCGAACTGGTATTTGATGCCCCAGGTTCAGTTAATAAACTCGACACTTCGACCGTCGCTAGCCTCGGCGAGGCCATCGGCGTGCTGGAACAGCAATCAGATTTAAAAGGGCTGCTGTTGCGTTCGAACAAAGCAGCCTTTATCGTCGGTGCTGATATCACCGAATTTTTGTCCCTGTTCCTCGTTCCCGAAGAACAGTTAAGCCAGTGGCTGCATTTTGCCAATAGCGTGTTTAATCGCCTGGAAGATCTGCCGGTGCCGACCATTGCCGCCGTCAACGGCTACGCGCTGGGTGGTGGCTGTGAATGTGTACTGGCTACCGATTATCGTCTGGCGACGCCGGATCTGCGTATCGGTCTGCCGGAAACCAAACTGGGCATCATGCCGGGCTTTGGCGGTTCTGTACGTATGCCACGTATGCTGGGCGCTGATAGTGCGCTGGAAATCATTGCCGCCGGTAAAGATGTCGGCGCGGATCAGGCGCTAAAAATCGGTCTGGTGGATGGCGTAGTCAAAACAGAAAAACTGATTGATGGCGCGAAGGCGATTTTACGCCAGGCCATTAACGGCGACCTCGACTGGAAAGCGAAACGTCAGCCGAAGCTGGAACCGCTAAAACTGAGCAAGATTGAAGCCACCATGAGCTTCACTATCGCTAAAGGGATGGTCGCGCAAACGGCGGGGAAACATTACCCCGCGCCCATCACCGCAGTAAAAACTATTGAAGCGGCTGCCCGTTTTGGCCGTGAAGAAGCCTTAAACCTGGAAAACAAAAGTTTTGTCCCGCTGGCGCATACCAACGAAGCTCGCGCACTGGTCGGCATTTTCCTTAACGATCAATATGTAAAAGGCAAAGCGAAGAAACTCACCAAAGACGTTGAAACGCCGAAACAGGCCGCTGTGCTGGGCGCAGGCATTATGGGGGGCGGCATTGCTTACCAGTCTGCGTGGAAGGGCGTGCCGGTGATCATGAAAGATATCAACGACAAGTCGTTAACCCTCGGCATGACTGAAGCCGCGAAACTGCTGAACAAGCAGCTTGAGCGCGGCAAGATCGATGGTCTGAAACTGGCTGGCGTGATCTCCACGATCCACCCAACGCTCGACTACGCCGGGTTTGACCGCGTGGATGTTGTGGTAGAAGCGGTTGTCGAAAACCCGAAAGTGAAAAAAGCCGTACTGGCAGAAACCGAACAAAAAGTACGCCCGGATACCGTGCTGGCGTCTAACACTTCAACCATTCCTATCAGCGAACTGGCCAACGCGCTGGAACGCCCGGAAAACTTCTGCGGTATGCACTTCTTTAACCCGGTGCACCGGATGCCGTTGGTGGAAATTATTCGCGGCGAGAAAAGCTCCGACGAAACCATCGCGAAAGTCGTCGCCTGGGCAAGCAAGATGGGCAAGACGCCGATTGTGGTGAACGACTGCCCCGGCTTCTTCGTTAACCGCGTACTGTTCCCCTACTTCGCTGGATTCAGTCAGTTGCTTCGCGACGGCGCGGACTTCCGCAAGATCGACAAAGTGATGGAAAAACAGTTTGGCTGGCCGATGGGTCCGGCATATCTGCTGGATGTCGTGGGGATTGATACCGCGCACCACGCCCAGGCAGTGATGGCAGCAGGCTTCCCGCAGCGGATGCAGAAAGATTATCGCGACGCCATCGACGCGCTGTTTGATGCCAACCGCTTTGGTCAGAAGAACGGCCTCGGTTTCTGGCGTTATAAAGAAGACAGCAAAGGCAAGCCGAAGAAAGAAGAAGATGCCGCCGTTGACGGCCTGCTGGCAGAAGTCAGCCAGCCGAAGCGCGATTTCAGCGAGGAAGAGATTATCGCCCGCATGATGATCCCGATGGTCAACGAAGTGATCCGCTGTCTGGAAGAGGGCATTATCGCCACTCCGGCAGAAGCGGACATGGCGCTGGTCTACGGCCTGGGCTTCCCTCCGTTCCACGGCGGCGCGTTCCGCTGGCTGGACACCCTCGGCAGCGCGAAATATCTCGATATGGCACAGCAGTATCAGCACCTCGGCCCGCTGTATGAAGTGCCGGAAGGTCTGCGTAATAAAGCGCGTCATAACGAACCGTACTATCCCCCGGTTGAGCCAGCCCGTCCGGTTGGCGACCTGAAAACGGCTTAAGGAGTCACAATGGAACAGGTTGTCATTGTCGATGCAATTCGCACCCCGATGGGCCGTTCGAAGGGCGGTGCTTTTCGTAACGTGCGTGCGGAAGATCTCTCCGCTCATTTAATGCGTAGCCTGCTGGCGCGTAATCCGGCGCTGGAAGCGGCTACTCTCGACGATATTTACTGGGGGTGTGTGCAGCAGACGCTGGAGCAGGGTTTTAACATCGCCCGTAACGCTGCGCTGCTGGCAGAAGTGCCGCACTCTGTCCCTGCGGTGACCGTCAATCGCTTGTGTGGTTCATCCATGCAGGCATTGCATGACGCAGCACGGATGATCATGACCGGCGATGCGCAGGCATGTCTGGTCGGCGGCGTGGAGCATATGGGCCATGTGCCGATGAGTCACGGCGTCGATTTTCACCCCGGCCTGAGCCGCAATGTCGCCAAAGCGGCGGGCATGATGGGCTTAACGGCAGAAATGCTGGCGCGTATGCACGGTATCAGCCGTGAAATGCAGGATGACTTTGCCGCGCGGTCACACGCCCGCGCCTGGGCCGCCACGCAGTCGGGTGCATTTAAAAATGAAATTATCCCGACCGGTGGTCACGATGCCGACGGCGTCCTGAAGCAGTTTAATTACGACGAAGTGATTCGCCCGGAAACCACCGTGGAAGCCCTCGCCACGCTGCGTCCGGCGTTTGATCCAGTAAGCGGTACGGTAACGGCGGGTACATCTTCTGCGCTTTCCGATGGTGCAGCCGCCATGCTGGTAATGAGTGAAAGCCGCGCCCGTGAATTAGGTCTTAAGCCGCGCGCTCGCGTGCGTTCGATGGCGGTCGTTGGTTGTGACCCATCGATTATGGGTTACGGCCCGGTTCCGGCCTCTAAGCTGGCGTTGAAAAAAGCGGGGCTTTCTGCCAGCGACATCGGCGTGTTTGAAATGAACGAAGCCTTTGCCGCGCAGATCCTGCCGTGTATTAAAGATCTGGGGTTAATGGAGCAAATTGACGAGAAGATCAACCTCAACGGTGGTGCGATCGCGCTGGGTCATCCGCTGGGTTGTTCCGGTGCGCGTATCAGCACCACGCTGCTGAATCTGATGGAACGCAAAGACGTCCAGTTTGGTCTGGCGACGATGTGTATCGGCCTGGGTCAGGGCATTGCGACGGTGTTTGAGCGGGTTTAACCACTTGCCGGATGCGGCGTAAACGCCTTATCCGGCCTACGGTTCAGAACTATTTGTAGGCACGATAAGACGCAACAGCGTCGCATCGGGCATTGTTTGCCGGATGCAGCGTCGATGTAAATGCCACTGATTAACAGTTTAGTTGCCGTTCTTCCCGCCTGTCAGGGGCGGGTTTTTTATGGCTCAGATAAACGCAAACGCATCGCCAAACAGGCGGTCTTCCCGCGCATTACGCTCACTGCAAAACAGGTCACGGGCGATTTTCGCCATCTCAAAACGTCCGGCAATGTAGATATCATGCTCTGCCAGCGTACCGTGATCCTGCAACACCGCCGTTAAAACCGTGCCAGTACGACCACGCCAGCCCGCTTCCGGTTGTTCAACCACCGGCACCACTTGCAGACCAGGATGCTTAAGCGAAAGCGCCTCAAGTTCGGAAAGATCATAAAGGTGCTGCTCTTCACGCCCGCCCCAGTAAATGGTGATATCACGATTGGGATTACGCGCCAGCGCCGTCAGCAAAATCGAACGGGCATAAGAGAACCCGGTGCCGCCCGCAATCAGAATCATCGGACGCTCTTCATCATCGCGCAGCCACGCATCACCGTGCGGAATATCGACCACGATTTGATGATCTTTGAGGATGCGATCCATGACTGCTTTCGCGTAAAGGTTGATTTCAGAAGCGCCAATATGCAGCTCAATGAAACCTTGTTCATTCGGCGTCGAGGCCATTGAGAACGGGCGTTTATCGCGCTCGTCCATCACTACCATCAAATACTGACCAGCACGAAAAGAAAAGGCCGCGTCTGGCACGATTCGGACACGATATACGGTATCCGTGATAGCTTCTACCGAGGTCACTTTACAGCTTAAGGTTGTCATGCGCTTTCTCTGTCGGATCGATAAATAGGGCAATACAAACGCGCCTCAGGCGCTTTTACCGTTGTTAAAAATAGCCAGTTCATCCCAGATTGCATCAATACGCGCGACAACGTCCGGATCTTTTTTGATAGGACGCCCCCACTCGCGCTGGGTTTCCCCCGGCCATTTATTCGTGGCATCCAGCCCCATTTTTGAACCCAGCCCGGAAACAGGCGAGGCAAAATCCAGATAATCAATGGGTGTATTTTCTACCAGAACGGTATCCCGCGCCGGGTCCATACGGGTAGTAATAGCCCAAATCACATCATTCCAGTCGCGTGCGTTGACATCATCATCGCAAACGATCACAAATTTGGTGTACATAAACTGGCGTAAGAACGACCAGACGCCCATCATGACGCGCTTCGCGTGCCCGGCGTACTGTTTTTTGATTGTCACTACCGCCAGACGATAGGAACAGCCTTCCGGCGGCAGGTAAAAATCGACAATTTCCGGGAATTGTTTTTGCAGAATTGGCACGAACACTTCGTTCAACGCCACGCCCAGTACCGCAGGTTCATCCGGCGGACGACCAGTATAGGTGGAGTGGTAAATCGCATCTTCACGCTGAGTAATATGCGTCACGGTAAATACCGGGAAACTATCGACTTCGTTATAGTAACCGGTGTGGTCGCCATACGGCCCTTCTGGCGCCGTTTCGCCTTGTTCGATATACCCTTCCAGCACAATTTCCGCACTGGCGGGCACTTCAAGGTCATTGGAGATACACTTCACCACTTCGGTTTTGGTGCCGCGCAGCAATCCGGCAAATGCATACTCTGAAAGCGTATCTGGAACGGGCGTGACTGCACCGAGAATAGTAGCGGGATCAGCACCCAGCGCCACGGAAACCGGGAAACGTTCACCCGGATGCGCCGCACACCACTCCTGGAAATCCAGCGCGCCGCCGCGATGCGACAACCAGCGCATAATCAGCTTGTTTTTACCAATCAACTGCTGGCGATAAATGCCAAGATTCTGCCGCTCTTTGTGCGGGCCACGCGTCACGGTCAATCCCCAGGTAATCAGCGGAGCGGCATCTTCCGGCCAGCAGGTCATAATGGGAATGCGGTTAAGATCGACATCCTCGCCGGAGACGATCTTTTGCTGACAAGGCGCACCACGTAACCGTTTCGTTGGCATGTTCAACACCTGCTTAAACTGCGGCAGCTTATCAAACAGGTCGCGGAAACCTTTTGGCGGCTCCGGCTCTTTCAGAAACGCTAATAATTTACCGACTTCACGTAGCGCCGAAACATCTTCCTGCCCCATGCCCATCGCCACGCGCTTCGGCGTACCGAACAGGTTGCACAGCACCGGCATCGAGTACCCTTTAGGGTTTTCGAACAACAGCGCAGGCCCACCGGCACGCAATGTGCGGTCAGCAATTTCAGTGATTTCCAGATGCGGATCCACCGGGAGCGTGATACGTTTTAGCTCACCCTGCTGTTCAAGCAGAGTCAGGAAGTCGCGTAAATCGTTATATTTCATGGCGTCCATTGTAGCCTCTTAATCTGCGCCCATTATACGGCGTTCATCTTCGCGATGCTGTAAATTTGTTAAATTAGCGTGAACTCAGGCGCTATAACGCAAACCGGGGAATATAATTAACTTAACGCATCGCTTTTGCTATTCTTGCGCCCCGATTAAACGGATAAGAGTCATTATGCAATCCTGGTATTTACTGTACTGCAAGCGCGGGCAACTTCAACGTGCCCAGGAACACCTCGAAAGACAGGCCGTTAATTGTCTGGCACCGATGATCACCCTGGAAAAAATCGTGCGTGGCAAACGTACCGCAGTCAGTGAGCCGTTGTTCCCCAACTACCTGTTTGTGGAATTTGATCCAGAAGTGATTCATACCACTACCATCAACGCCACACGTGGTGTCAGCCACTTCGTGCGCTTTGGTGCATCGCCTGCGATAGTCCCATCGGCTGTGATTCATCAGCTGTCGGTGTATAAACCGGAAGACATTGTCGATCCGGCAACGCCATATCCAGGTGATAAGGTGATTATTACCGAAGGCGCATTCGAAGGTTTTCAGGCCATTTTCACCGAACCCGACGGCGAGGCACGCTCCATGCTATTGCTTAATCTTATCAATAAAGAAATTAAGCACAGCGTGAAGAACACTGAGTTCCGCAAACTCTAGAACGCAATCCCAAACAGCGTTTTGACATTGGCATCTGTGGTGGCCGCCAGCCACGCAGCATCCTCCCCTCGCCAGTGCGCAATACGTTGCACAATATGAGGCAGATAAGCAGGCTCGTTACGCCGGGATGATGGCTTTGGCGTGAGATCGCGCGGGAGTAAATACGGCGCATCGGTTTCGATCAGCAATTTCTCCGCCGGAATAAATGGCAACAGATCACGCAATTCCAGCCCGCGTCGTTCATCGCAAACCCAACCAGTAATGCCGATATAAATCCCACGCGCCACGCACGCCTGCATCTCTTCGCGTGTGCCAGTAAAGCAATGAAGAACCGCACCAGGCAGTTTATTCAGCCACGGCTCCAGCAATGTCATAAACCGCTCATGGGCATCGCGACAGTGCATAAATACAGGCATGTTTAATTCTGCGGCAATACGTAGCTGGGCAACAAAAGCGCGTTCCTGCTCTTCCGGCGTAGAAAAGTTGCGGTTAAAGTCGAGACCACACTCACCAATCGCCACTACTTCTGGCAGCGCGGCCAGTTCAATAATTGCTTCTTCGGTCGCGGCTTGCCACTGGCTGCTGTCATGAGGATGCACGCCCGCCGTTGACCAACAGTGCGGATACTGACGCGCCAGTTTTTGCGCCTGCTGGCTTTCACGCAGGTTAGTACCGGTGATGAGTAGCCCATCAACTCCCGCGTCAAAAGCGCGCTCTACAACATCACCACGGTCTTTCGCAAATTGCGAGCTGGTCAAATTAACGCCGATATCAAACATCCTGCACTCCATATGACAACCGCCCTGACGGGCGGTTGAATTTATTCTTCAGTTTTTTCGCTTTCAGCGTCGTTTTCTTCTTCCCGGTTTCGGCCTTTACCAACGTAAAAGCGGGAGAAGAAGACACCGATTTCAAACAGGCAGTACATCGGGATCGCCAGCAGCGTTTGCGAGAAGACATCCGGCGGCGTCAGCAGCATCCCAACGACGAATGCGCCAACCAGCACATACGGGCGTTTTTTGCGTAAGTCTTCTGGCGAGGTAATCCCCATCCAGCACAGCAGCACAATGGCAACCGGCACTTCAAACGAAACACCAAACGCCATAAACAACGCCATAACGAAGCTTAAGTAGCTGGCGATGTCGGTGGATACCTGTACCCCTTCCGGCGCGGTATTGGCGAGGAAGCCAAATGCCAGTGGAAAGACCACGAAGTAGGCGAACGCCATGCCGATATAAAACAGCAAAGAGCTGGAAACCAGCAGAGGCACCACCAGGCGACGTTCATGCTTATACAACGCCGGGGCGATAAACGCCCACACCTGATAGAGAATCACCGGCGCTGACAGAATCAGCGATACCATAAAGGTCAGCTTGATCGGCGTAAAGAACGGCGAGGCCACATCGGTGGCGATCATCGTTGAACCTTGCGGCAATTGCTTGATCAACGGCGCGGATACCAGGTGATAGATATCATTGGCGAAATAGACCAGGCACAGAAATATCACGATCACCGCGATAATGCAGTTCAGCAGACGCTTACGCAGCTCAATCAGATGCGTGATAAGCGGTTGAGTATCTTCTACAGACATGTTTACGGTTTATCACTCGACGAAGGGGAAGGTGCAGCGGTTTTCGGTTCAGCGTCCGCAACAGGTTTTACCACCGGCTCTGGCGTGGTTTCTGGCTTCTGTTCCGGCGAACTGGCCTGCGTTTGTGCAGCGGCAGGGGTTACTCCCTCATGCGCAGCTTCATTATCTTTCACCACCGGATTATGGATGGTGTGCGCTTCATCACTCGCCTTTTCAGGATCGTTTGCAACATAGGAACGCTTCATCGATTCTGCAGCCTGGCGCAGTTCATCCATTGACGCTTTCAGTTCAGGCGTCAGGTTGGTCAGGCTTGCCTTTTCAACCTTTTTCAGGCTGTCCTGAAACTCCTGGAGTTTTAACTCCTGGGTCAGTTCGTTCTGCACCGTTGTCGCCAGTGAACGCAACGCGCGAATCCAGCCCGCTACCGTTTTTACCGCCACAGGCAGTCGTTGCGGCCCCAGAACGACGAGGCCGATGATGAACACCAATAGCAGTTCGCTAAAACCGATATCAAACACGGATTACACCTGCTCTTTATCGTGGCGCTTCGCGTCTTCTGTTTTAGCCTGTTCCTGATTCGTATCCGCCTGCTTATCGGCGATAGTTTTTGCAGTAAAATCAGCATCCTGACTGGTTTTATCCTGCTTTGGTTCATCATCGCTCATTGCTTTTTTAAAGCCTTTAATTGATGCACCAAGATCGGAACCGATGGAGCCGAGCTTTTTGGTGCCAAAAAGCAGTACAACGATGACGGCAATAATCAATAACTGCCAAATACTGATACCACCCATACATGTTCCTCTGTGGTAGATGATGATTAAACAAGGCCGCATTATACGTTACACGGCCCGCCTTGAGCGATGAAAAAATCAGCGTGTTTTGCGCCAACCGACAAACCAGGCGATCAGACCACCTGCCATTAACCAGCCGGGCATCAGCCCCCATTCCGGTCGGCTGACCAACAAGAATGTGCCGCTTAATACTAACGTCGCGCCAATTCCGAGAAAATAACGCGATTGTCCCTGACGTACATGATTTGCCTGAAGCTCGCGGGCAATCTTATCAACACTGTGCTGTAAATACTTGCCCTGGCGCAAACTGTCGTAAACCAGTTCAGGCAGTTCTGGCATTTTTTCGACCCAGAACGGCGCTTTTTCTTTAAATGCTCTCACCAGCGCAGGAATACCAACCTGATCTTTAATCCATGACTCGAGAAAAGGCTTCGCCGTTTTCCATAAATCGAGCTGCGGATAAAGCTGGCGTCCTACCCCTTCGATGTAGAGCAAGGTTTTCTGGAGTAACACCAGTTGCGGCTGTACTTCCATATTGAAACGACGCGCCGTAT
Organism: Escherichia sp. MOD1-EC6475; assembly: GCF_003046645.1. Classification (NCBI taxonomy): domain Bacteria; kingdom Pseudomonadati; phylum Pseudomonadota; class Gammaproteobacteria; order Enterobacterales; family Enterobacteriaceae; genus Escherichia; species Escherichia sp. MOD1-EC6475. Next base: position 13,811 of record NZ_PZKQ01000030.1, read on the forward strand.
TAAACAGATTTAACAGCACATGTCCAAATGAAATTTCTGCCAGCGGTTTCTCAAAAATAGGTTCACAGACAGTACGAATGGCAAATTCGAACTCTTCAACGTTGGTATCTGGCGGCACCCAGCCAGAATCAACGTGCAGTTCCGCTACTTTGCGATAGTCACGGTTAAAGAAGGCGATAAAGTTTTCCGCCAGATAGCGTTTATCTTCTTTGTTTAACGAGCCGACAATCCCGCAATCAATACCAATATACTTCGGATTTTCCGGGTGTTCGAAGCTTACGAAGATGTTGCCAGGGTGCATATCGGCATGGAAAAAGCTGTCGCGAAAGACCTGAGTGAAGAACACCTGCACACCGCGTTCCGCCAACAATTTCATGTTGGTGCCGTTTTTCTCCAGCGTCGCGACATCCGAAACTGGAATGCCATAGATACGCTCCATCACCATCATCCCTTCACTGCAATAGTCAGGGTAAACTTCCGGGATGTAGAGCATCGGGCTATTTTCGAAATTACGCCGAAGCTGAATGGCGTTGGCAGATTCCCGCAGCAAATTCAGTTCATCAATCAACGTCTTTTCGTACTCGCGCACCACTTCGGTTGGACGCAGACGGCGACCATCCGGTAGTAAACGCGGCACCCAACGAGCCAGACGATAGATGAGTTTCAGATCCGCTTTTATGACTGGCAAAATATCCGGGCGAATGACTTTAATCACCACCTCTTTGCCATTCGATTTCAACCGAGCAGTATGTACCTGTGCTACGGAAGCCGATGCCAGCGGCTTAATGTCAAAATCATCAAACCACGCTTCCACCGGCAGACCGTCCATCGCCGCTTCAATTTGTGCTTTCGCCAGTTCGCCGTCAAAAGGCGCGACTTTATCCTGCAAGAGCGCCAGTTGGTCAGCAATATGCGGCGGAAAAAGGTCACGGCGGGTCGATAGCATCTGTCCAAACTTGATCCATACCGGACCCAGTTCTTGCAGCGCCAGTCGCAGTCGTTCACCTAATTGTTTGTCTTTATGCCGATTCGGCATCCAGAATAATGAGTATCGCCATAACCGCAACGGCAAAGTGATACGCATTTTAGGGATCAGTTCATCAAGTCCGTAACTTAAAAAAGTGCGAATGATGAAATACAGGCGCCGTACTTCACCTGGCGTCATTAAACTGCCTCCAGTTTTTCCAGCCGTTTGGTTAGCGCATCGACGGCTCGCTCAACGGCGGATGTCTCTTCCGCAAACCAGGCCACTTCAAGCGGACCAGGCGCCATACGCCACTCTTCAGTAATGGCTTCCGCCACGTAGCGTTGCTGGCGTTGAATACCGTGATGCAGGAACTTCGCGCCACCACGCAGGGCTTTGCTAATGCCTTCGGCGGCGATATCACCCGTATAAGGTGCCAGCAGTTCCGCTGGGTCGAACTCCGCCAGATCTGCTAGCGCAACAAAGTTTTGCACCACCTGAATATCGCCCTGCACTTCCAGCTCACCGCTACGAATCAGTGCAGCAAGCTGCTGGCGATCGCGAAGTTTCGGCAACACGCTGGCATAAGCGATAACGGTGCAGTCAGCATCACCCGCCCATTCTCCCAGTACATCGACCTGACGTTCGCTGAACACCAGAATCAACGATGTCGAAAAGCCTTTTACCTCCACGCGCAATACTTTACCCAGCAGACGCGAGCGGGCGGTTTTCAGCGCGGGTGAGCGATACAGGAAGGTGTTGAGCAGACTTTCGATTCCTGCCGTCACTAAAGGTTTAAAAGGCATTTCCGGTCTCCTGTCAGAACTTATAACCACGATGCAGCGCCACAACGCCAGCCGTCAGGTTGTAATAATCGACACTTTCGAATCCGGCATCTTGCATCATGGCTTTCAGAGTATCCTGATCGGGATGCATACGGATGGATTCAGCCAGATAACGGTAGCTGTCGGCGTCATTCGCGACCAGCGAGCCAATACGCGGCAGAACATGGAAGGAGTAAGCGTCATAAGCTTTGCTTAACGGCTCGATAATCGGTTTCGAGAACTCAAGCACCAGCAGGCGGCCGCCGGGTTTCAGCACGCGATACATTGAACGTAGTGCTTTATCTTTGTCGGTGACGTTACGCAGACCAAACGAAATGGTGATGCAATCAAAGGTGTTATCCGGGAACGGCAGCGCCTCGGCGTTCGCCTGAACATACTCAACGTTGCCAATCACACCGATATTACGCAGTTTCTCGCGCCCCATTTTGAGCATGGATTCATTGATATCGGCGAGGACCACCTTACCCGTTTCACCGACCAGGCGAGAGAATTTCGCTGTCAGATCGCCGGTGCCGCCAGCCAGATCCAGTACAGTCTGCCCACGGCGTACGCCGCTGCAATCGATCGTGAAACGCTTCCACAAACGATGAATACCAAATGACATCAAATCATTCATAACATCGTATTTCGATGCCACAGAATGGAAAACGTGGGCGACCATATCCGCTTTTTGCTCTTTCGCGACGGTCTGAAAACCAAAGTGCGTCGTTTCTTGTGACTTATCCACCATCTCAATGCCTGCTCATCAAAAAATTGTTCCAGAAGTGTAACAGATTGGGCGTCGATGCCCTAGATTTCTACCCGGCGTAACTACCCCCAATGGGCTAGCGCGACTGCTGATTATATTCATCATCGCGTTGATAAGCTTCATCATTCGGCTGCCCTGGAACCGACCGCAGTCGATACTCTTCATCCTGACTCACTGCCTGTTCAGCCAAATCCGGATTAATCTCGCGTTTAATTTCTACCCCTAAACTGCGAAACGCTTCTGCCTGCGCCAGCACATTTCCGCGACCTGAAGAGAGTTTTTTCATTGCCTGACGATAGTTATCCTGCGCTTTGTCCAGACTTTGACCTATCGCAGACATATCATCGACAAACAAACGCATCTTGTCGTACAGCTTGCTGGCGCGATCGGCGATTTGCTGGGCGTTGCGGCTTTGATGCTCATAACGCCACAGATTGGCGATAGTACGCAACGCCACCAGCAGCGTGGTCGGGCTAACCAGCATGATATTGTTTTTCAACGCTTCGGTTATCAGCTCCGGCTGGCGGTCAAGCGCCAGTAAAAACGCAGGTTCGACGGGGATAAACATCAGCACGTAATCCAGCGTTCTTAGCCCTGGTAGCTGTTGATAATCTTTACGCCCCAGCAAGCGGATGTGGTTACGCACCGACGCGATATGTTCCTGCAATGCACTTTCGCGGGTGTAGTCGTCTTCCGCGTTGAAGTAGCGTTCATAAGCGACCAGCGCCATTTTGGCGTCGATCACCACATCTTTCCCCTGCGGTAGTCGCACGATGACATCCGGCTGCATCCGCGAGCGGGCGTCATTTTCGATACTCACCTGGGTTTCGTATTCATACCCTTCACGCAAGCCAGATGCCTCCAGTACTCGCGTTAATACCACTTCGCCCCAGTTGCCCTGGGTTTTATTGTCGCCTTTCAGCGCACGCGTCAGGTTGATTGCCTCCTGGGCCATTTGCGCGTTGAGCTGCTGGAGATTGCGAATTTCGTGGGTCAGGGTATGGCGTTCTTGTGCTTCTTTACCGAAGCTGTCCTGAACCTGACGGCGAAAACCGTCCAGTTGTTCACGCAGCGGCGACAACAGGCTGTTCAGGCTCTGACGGTTTTGCTCATCAACGCGGCGATTGCTGTGCTCGAAAATACGGTTGGCGAGGTTTTCAAACTGCTCGCTCAAACGCTGCTCGCTGTTAATCATCTGGCGAATTTTATCGTCAGCGTGTTGCTGTGCGGCCTCCATCCGCGTGGTCACTTCACGCAGATCAGCCTCCAGCGAGGTGTTAATACTTTGCAGGCTGCGCACTTCGTTATTGAGTAATTCACACTCTGTGCGCCAGTGTTCACTTTGGGTAATTTGTTGTTTTGCCGCGCTTAACTCCGCGACCATCTCTTCACGTTCAGCTAATTGCTCGGCTTTTTGCTGCGCATGTTGATAACTGGCAAACAGCCAGCCGATGGCCACACTGACCAGCGCAATAATGGCATAAACAATGATTGAGAAATCCACAAAGCCTCCTGACGCAACAACTTACCCGCACAAAATAGAATTGTGCTGTACAAACGTCCAGTTGAAAAGGCATTTCCTGCGAGGCGCTACGCAAAAATACAAAAGGCCGAACGCGTCGGCCTTCAGACAGGAGAAGAGAATTACAACAGACGGCGCGCCGCTTCCACCACGATTTTCACCGCATGGCTTTCAGTTTGTTTCATCGTCTCAGCATTCGGGATCTCTTGCTGGGTACGGTTAACGATAACGCCCGCCACCATACCAGCACGCAGGCCCTGACTTGCACACATGGTCAGCAGAGTCGCAGATTCCATTTCATAGTTCATCACGCCCATCGCCTGCCACTCTTCCATAGAACCTTTAAAGTGACGGACTACGCGACCAGAGTAAGTATCGTAACGTTCCTGACCTGGGTAGAAGGTATCAGAAGAAGCAGTCACGCCAACGTGAGTCGTTGCGCCAATAGACTTCGCTGCTTCAACCAGCGCAGTCGTACATTCGAAATCAGCGACAGCCGGGAACTCCAGCGGTGCGAAGTGCAGGCTCGCGCCATCCAGACGAACAGACGCCGTGGTAACCAGTACATCGCCAACATTAATATGCGGCTGAATAGCGCCAGTTGTACCGATACGCAGGAAGGTGCGAATGCCCAGCTGTGCCAGCTCTTCAACAGCAATAGAGGTAGACGGGCCGCCGATACCGGTAGAGCAGACGATAACAGGTTTACCATCCAGCTCTGCACGCCAGGTGGTGAATTCGCGGTGAGATGCCAGCTTAACCGGCTTATCCATCAGCGCGGCGATCTTTTCCACACGATCCGGGTCGCCTGGGACGATGGCAAGCGTAGCCCCTTGTAAATCGTTTTTAGTGAGGCCGAGATGAAAAACATCAGACTTGGACATGTACAACTCCTCTGTGAATCGGTTTAGTCAGAAGAAGCAAAAAGGTACTTTACCGAAGGGATTAAGATTTTTTCGTGATAATCATCACTATGATGCAAATGTGTTGCATACATTTACTCATCAAAAGTGACTTAAATCACATAATTTACTCTTAAGTCAGTAAGGCTGCTTAAAAGATGAGCCATTTGAGGCAATGTGAATTGTTGCACGCTGACTATAGTTAACATTGCGCAAAATTTTTATAAGGGTACGGAGAATACCATGACAACAACACAACACTCTGGATTTGCACCTGCTGCATCCCCCCTCGCCTCGACCATCGTTCAGACCCCGGACGATGCGATTGTAGCAGGGTTCACCTCTATCCCTTCACAAGGGGATAACATGCCTGCTTATCATGCCCGTCCAAAGCAGAGCGATGGTCCACTACCAGTGGTCATTGTAGTGCAGGAAATTTTTGGCGTGCATGAACATATCCGTGACATTTGTCGCCGTCTGGCGCTGGAGGGGTATCTGGCTATCGCACCAGAACTCTACTTCCGCGAAGGCGATCCTAATGATTTCGCCGATATTCCCACGTTGCTAAGCGGTCTGGTGGCAAAAGTGCCTGACTCGCAGGTGCTGGCCGATCTCGATCATGTCGCCAGTTGGGCGTCCCGCAACGGCGGCGACGTCCATCGCTTAATGATTACCGGATTTTGCTGGGGCGGACGTATCACCTGGCTATATGCCGCGCATAATCCACAGCTAAAAGCCGCAGTGGCGTGGTACGGCAAACTGACGGGCGATAAGTCGCTGAACTCACCGAAACAACCTGTTGATATCGCAACCGATCTCAACGCGCCGGTTCTCGGCTTATATGGCGGTCAGGATAACAGCATTCCGCAGGAGAGCGTCGAAACCATGCGTCAGGCGCTACGAGCAGCGAACGCGAAAGCAGAGATTATCGTGTACCCGGATGCCGGTCATGCGTTTAACGCCGATTATCGCCCGAGCTATCATGCTGAGTCCGCAAAAGACGGTTGGCAGCGTATGCTGGAATGGTTTAAGCAGTATGGTGGGAAGAAGTCGCTGTAATGAGAAAAGACCGGGTGGCATTGCCACCCGGTTTATGTTTACCCCCGACGCAAATTCTGCGCCGCCTGCACCATGTTCGCCAGTGCCGCGCGGGTTTCTGGCCAGCCGCGCGTTTTCAGGCCGCAGTCCGGGTTGACCCACAGGCGCTCTGCCGGAATGCGTTTTGCCGCTTTCTTCAGCAGGGCTTCAATCCATTCTACGCTCGGTACGTTTGGCGAGTGAATGTCATAGACGCCTGGCCCGATTTCATTCGGATAATCAAACTCTTCGAATGACTCCAGCAACTCCATGTCGGAACGCGAGGTTTCGATAGTGATGACGTCAGCATCCAGCGCCGCAATCGAATCCATGATGTCGTTGAACTCGCAATAACACATGTGAGTGTGGATCTGCGTTTCATCCTTCGCCACGGCGGCGTTGATACGGAAAGCCTCCACGCCCCACTGGAGATAGGCGTCCCAGTCACTACGACGCAGCGGTAAACCTTCGCGCAGTGCCGGTTCGTCAATCTGGATGATGCCAATTCCAGCGGCTTCCAGATCGGCTACTTCATCACGCAGCGCCAGCGCAATCTGTTTGGCGATGGTTTCACGGCTGACATCTTCGCGCGGGAACGACCAGCAGAGAATGGTTACCGGGCCAGTCAGCATCCCTTTCACCGGTTTGTCGGTCAGCGATTGTGCGAACGATGCCCACTCAACGGTAATCGGTGCCGGGCGGCTAACGTCACCAATAACAATCGGCGGCTTCACGCAGCGGGAACCGTAGCTCTGTACCCAACCGTTTTGCGTAAAGACAAAACCGTCGAGGTGCTCGCCAAAGTATTCCACCATGTCGTTACGCTCGGCTTCACCGTGCACCAGCACATCCAGACCTAAACGTTCCTGCTCAACAATGGCCTGTTTGATGTGTTCCGCAATGCCCGTGCGGTAGTTATTGGCGTCGAGATTGCCCTTTTTGAAATCCAGACGCAGGGTACGAATTTCCGTGGTTTGCGGGAAAGAACCAATCGTGGTGGTCGGCCAGGCTGGCAGTTTAAAACGCGCACGCTGGGCTTCAGCACGCACTTCATAGACATTCGCCCGCTGGCTGTCCTGGGCGGTGATCGCCGCCAGACGCTTTTCTACCGCCGGATTATGTACACGAGTTGAGTGACGACGCGCCTGAATCGGGGCGCTCCACTCTGCCAGTGCTGCCGTGTCACCACTGTTCAGCGCATCGCGCAGCAGCGCCAGTTCATGGCATTTTTGCAGGGCGAAGGCAAACCAGCTTTTCACTTCTGCATCAAGACGCGTTTCCACGCTCAGGTCGATAGGGCTGTGCAGCAACGAGCAGGAAGATGCCACCCACAAATCACGTTTGCCGACAATGTCCTTAATTTGCGCATATTTCTCGGTGAGATCGGCGCGCCAGACGTTACGACCATTGATAAGACCCGCAGACAGCAGCCAGTCAGAAGGCAGACGCTTGTGCAGTTCTGCTACGTCATCTTTACCATGCACGAAGTCGACATGCAGACCCTGAACAGGCAGCGCCGTAATCGTGTCGAGATTTGGCGTTACGCCTTCAAAATAGGTAGTCAGCAGCAGTTTCACCTGGCCCTGGAGCGCATCGTAAGCAGGTTTATACGCGTCCAGCCACGCCTGCGGCAGTTCCAGCACCAGCGCCGGTTCGTCGATCTGTACCCACTCAATACCGCGTTTTGCCAGTTCTGCCAGAACCCGCTGATAAACCGGCAGAATGTCATTCAGCAGGCTCAGGCGGTCAAACTGTTCACCTTTCACCTTACCCAGCCACAGCCAGGTAACCGGCCCCAGAAGCACAGGTTTTACCTTGTGACCCAGCGCCAGCGCCTCGTCCACTTCATCCAGCAGCTGCGTCCAGGTCAGTTTGAACTGTTGGCCTTTAACGAATTCCGGCACCATGTAGTGATAGTTGGTGTTAAACCATTTGGTCATTTCTGCCGCCGCCGCAGGTTCACCTGTTGGCGCACGACCGCGACCAATACGGAACAGGGTGTCGATATCCACTGAACCGTCTTTATTCTGATGACGCGCTGGAACGTTACCCAGCAGCAGGCTGGTGGTCAGAACATGATCGTACCAGGCAAAGTCACCTACCGGCAGCAGGTCAATACCCGCCTGCTTTTGCTGATCCCAGTGACGAGCACGCAGTTCACGCCCAACCGCCAGTAATTCTTCACGCGTGGAATTCCCTGCCCAATAACTTTCTTGCGCTTTTTTCAGCTCGCGACGCAGGCCAACGCGAGGGAAACCGAGGGTGTGATTAAGAATTGTCATTATATGCCCCTTATGGAATTTTTAGTATTTAGCCGTCCAGATGTTTACACATCCATAATTGGCGGTTACTGTATATTCCTCAAGCGCAAATTATTCATGCCGAAGTGAAGGACTTTCATGATCGAAGTAAAACACCTGAAAACGCTACAAGCGTTGCGGAATTGCGGCTCGCTCGCAGCCGCTGCGGCGACGTTGCATCAGACGCAATCCGCCCTGTCTCACCAGTTTAGCGATCTGGAACAACGCCTTGGCTTCCGGCTATTTGTGCGTAAAAGCCAGCCGCTACGTTTTACGCCGCAGGGAGAAATCCTGTTGCAACTGGCAAACCAGGTACTGCCGCAAATCAGTCAGGCACTGCAAGCCTGCAATGAACCGCAGCAGACGCGCCTGCGCATTGCCATTGAGTGCCATAGCTGTATTCAGTGGCTGACGCCTGCGTTAGAAAATTTCCATAAGAACTGGCCGCAGGTCGAGATGGACTTTAAATCGGGCGTGACGTTTGACCCGCAGCCCGCGTTGCAGCAGGGCGAGCTGGATCTGGTGATGACCTCCGATATTCTGCCGCGCAGTGGCCTGCATTATTCGCCGATGTTCGATTATGAAGTACGCCTGGTGTTAGCACCTGACCATCCACTGGCGGCGAAAACACGAATCACGCCGGAAGATCTCGCCAGCGAGACGCTGTTGATTTATCCGGTGCAGCGCAGTCGACTGGATGTCTGGCGCCATTTTCTGCAGCCGGCAGGCGTCAGCCCGTCACTGAAAAGCGTCGATAACACCTTATTGTTGATTCAGATGGTTGCCGCGCGGATGGGTATTGCCGCTCTACCACATTGGGTCGTGGAGAGTTTTGAACGCCAGGGTCTGGTTGTGACCAAAACCCTGGGCGAGGGATTATGGAGCCGACTGTACGCCGCCGTGCGCGACGGCGAGCAGCGTCAGCCAGTGACAGAAGCGTTTATTCGCTCGGCGCGCAATCACGCCTGCGATCATCTGCCGTTTGTAAAGAGCGCGGAGCGACCCACTTCCGATGCACCCACAGTGAGGCCAGGATCACCAGCGCGCCTGTAATAAATGTTGGCCAGTGCGGCTGTTGATGCCAGATAGCCAGGTTAACCAGTAATCCTGCCGGAACGTGCATATTATTCATAATGCCGAGCGTTCCGGCGTCCACCTGAGTCGCACCGTAGTTCCACATAAAATAACCAATCCCGGAAGCCACCACGCCAAGAAACACCAGAATGCTCCATTGCAGCGTGGTTTGCGGCATTTTCTGCGTATTACCCAGCAAGAACCATGCAATCGCCGCCACCAGGAACGCGCCAAGATAGAACCACGCAAAGGCGTTATGCTGCGGCATCGGGCGAGTTTCCATCAGGCGTTTGTAACCCACCATGCCGATGGCAAAAGTGATATTGGAGAGTTGCACCAGCAACAAGCCAGTCCAGAAATGGTCGGTGACCTGATCATAGCGAATAATCCCGGCACCAATCACCGCGAGTAACGCGCTAAAAGCGTAGCCCCAGCGCAGACGGCGCTTACTCATAATGTCATAAATCAGCGTGATGTAGAGCGGCGTCAGGACGGTAAATAACAGCAGTTCAGAGACTGTCAGGTAGAGATAGGCACGGAAACTCAGCATATACATAATGCCAAGCTGCATCGCGCCCACCAGCATATACAGGCCAATGGTTTTCAGGCTATTGCCACGGGTACGCAAGAACGGCAGGAAAACGAGCGCCGCCAGCCCAACGCGTACCAGCACCGAAAAATAGCTGTCGACGTGCCCCGCAAGGTACTCGCCATAAAAGCTAAAGGAGAAGGCCCACAGAATCGTGGTGATGATAAGTAGCGCCACAATGGAAAACTCTTTGATTAACGAGTATCCATTGTAGCGAAGTATCAGGTTGACAACTGACCAAATAAAGAACGATTACGATAAATAGAGCTTACGCAGATAATGCGGCACCGCGTCGTCGGCATTAGTACCAATCACTTCCAGCTCAGGATGCAGATCTTTCAGGCGCTGGTGCGCGCTGCCCATAATGCAGCCTTTCCCCGCCATCGACAGCATTTCGGCGTCGTTCATCCCATCACCAAACGCAATGCAATCCTTCAGGCTGTAGCCCAGCTTCTTCGCTACCGCTTCCAGCGCATGGCCTTTCGACACGCCACCCGCCATCACTTCAAGACAAGTTAAGGTAGAGAAACTGACGTTGACGCGATCGCCCCAGCGAGCGTTGATAGCCTGCTCCAGCGGCAACAGTGTTTCATGAGACTCACTGGTGAAGAACACTTTGCTGACGCCTTCCGGCTCCAGCAATCCTGGCTCATACAGCGCATATTTGAACACCGCTTCTTTAAAAAAGCGCATCTCTTCCGGACGGTGGCGATTCATAAACCATTCGTCGTCGCGATAAACGTTAGTAATGATGTCCGGATTGTCGTTGACTACGCCAAATAGATCGCTGGCAATGTCGCGATCCAGGTTATGAGCAAAAATCAGATTGCCATCCAGATCGTGAACGCGCGCGCCATTGGAGGTAATCATGTAAGACTTAATCTCCAGATTATCGCGAATTTGCCCCACGTCGACGTGGTGGCGACCCGTCGCAAACACAAAGTTGATGCCACGCGCGGTGAGCAGTTTTAGGGTTTCTTTGGCGTAAGGGGATAATGTATGGTCGGGAGAAAGTAACGTACCATCTAAATCAGACGCAACAACCTGATACATAAGAAATTTAAACCTCTATAGAGCGATTTCCGCTGGGTGAGTTATGCCGGTTGAAAAATTCAACGATGGCGTGGAGCGCGACTGAGCGCATTGCGTCCTTTTCAAAAAGGATCTCATGGTACGCACCTTTAATTACCAGCGGCTGCCCCCCTTCTACAGGATGGCCCGCTGCGGCGCGGAGTTCACAAAAACGGTCGTGCATACGGTTATCTACCACGCGTTCCTCTTCAGCCTGCAAGAGAAGCGTTGGCGTGGCGTCATCACCCGCACCGGCTAACACCTGTTCGCCAGCCAGAATACTTTCGCGTACCCAATGGTAGGTCGGCCCACCGACGCGAATCGTTGGGTCATCAGCATAGAAACGTAAATTACGTCGATATCGCTGCCTGCTGTGGGTCAGTACATTGATGGTAAACGGCAGCGCGCGCCAGCGCCCGGTGCCAATCGCATAGCCATCACGAAAACGTGGATGCGCTTCTGCCCAGTTAAGGATCTGCCGCGCCATAAATGATGGCATACGAATCACAATCCCAAACATTGGCGCAGTTAGCGCAATAGCATCGCATACGCCGGGGTGACGTTGCAGAAACAGCGTGGAGATTGCACCGCCCATCGAGTGCGCCAGTATATAGCGTTTACGCCACGGACCTGGCTGAACCTCCTGTTGCCAGAACGCCGCCAGATCATCAACATAATCATTAAAGCGATTAACATGCCCGAGATGCGGATCGGCTAACAGTCGACCGGAACGCCCCTGACCGCGATGGTCGATGATTAACACATCAAACCCCAGATGGAACAGGTCGTAGGCCAGCTCCGCATACTTTACATAGCTCTCAATACGCCCCGGACAAATGACGACCACCCGATCATGTTGTTGAGCGCGAAAGCGGACAAAACGCACCGGAATGTCATCCACGCCGATAAACTCTGCTTCGTCCCGCTGACGCCAGAAGTCGGTCAGTGGCCCCATCGTAAAAGCAGCAAACGCTTTTTCTCTTGTTTCCCAGTCTTTTTGCTGCTGAAACATCGGGTAATCTGCCTCTTAAACCACGTAAAATCGTTTTTTTAAGCGTGCCTGACACAACGCTGCGACAGTAGCGTATTGTGGCACAAAAATAGACTATCCGGGAGATTCCCATGACCTTTGAATGGTGGTTCGCCTACTTACTGACATCGATCATTTTAAGCCTCTCGCCAGGCTCTGGCGCAATCAACACCATGACCACTTCGCTCAACCACGGTTATCGCGGCGCGGTAGCGTCTATTGCAGGGCTTCAGACCGGACTGGCGATTCATATTGTGCTGGTTGGCGTGGGTTTGGGAACGCTATTTTCCCGCTCGGTTATTGCTTTTGAAGTGTTGAAGTGGGCAGGCGCGGCTTACCTGATTTGGCTGGGAATCCAGCAGTGGCGCGCCGCTGGTGCAATTGATCTTAAATCGCTGGCTCCTACCCAATCGCGCCGCCACCTGTTCCAGCGGTCAGTGTTTGTGAACCTTACTAATCCCAAAAGTATTGTGTTTCTGGCTGCGCTATTTCCGCAATTTATCATGCCGCAGCAACCGCAACTGATGCAGTATATCGTGCTCGGCGTCACCACTATTGTGGTCGATATTATTGTGATGATCGGTTACGCCACCCTCGCCCAACGGATCGCACTCTGGATTAAAGGGCCGAAGCAGATGAAGGCGCTGAATAAGATTTTCGGCTCGTTGTTTATGCTGGTGGGGGCGCTGTTGGCATCGGCAAGACATGCGTGAAAAATAATGTCGGATGCGGCGTAAACGCCTTATCCGACCTACTCTGATGATGCGTCTGGCATCACCGCGAAATAATCAAATGAATGCCAAATCCGGCAAATAACGCGCCGGCAAAACCGTCGATCCACTTCGCCAGACGTTGATAACCCCGGCGCATTTGCGGTAGCGCAAACAGGCTGGCAACAACGGTAAACCACGCCAGCGTTTCGACAATAATCAGCGCGAAAATGCCCCAACGTTCGGTGGTGCCGACGTTATCGCCGACAAACAGCGAGAACACCGAGCCAAAGTAGATAATCGCTTTCGGATTGGCGAGATTGGTCAGCAAGCCTTTCAGGAAACTGTGCCCGCTTTTCGCCAGTTCCACCTGTGGCGCAGGCGCAGAAACAGCCTCTTTTTTCAGCGCACCGCGCAGCATCTGGTAACCCATCCAGCAAAGATACAGGCCACCGCCAACCATAATCAGCGTATGTAGCCAGGCCATTTTTTCGATAATCAAATGCAGGCCAAGCAGCGCGATCCCTGCCCAGACCATGACGCCGCAGGTTATGCCCAGCACGCCCATCATCGCTTCTTTACGCGAACGGCTAACGGCAGTTTGAGAAACAAAAAAGAAATCGGGACCGGGGCTCATAAGCGCCACGATGTGCACCATGGCAACGGTGAGAAATAACATCAACATACATTTGACTCGCGGGGAAAACGTTTACGGAATGTTCATCCTGGCACTTTTTTGTGCCGCTGACTACTCTTCGTCGTCGCCGTCGACATGAGCGCGAATCAGCGTCATAAACGGTTTACCAAAGCGTTCCAGCTTGCGCATCCCGACACCGTTTACACTCAACATTTCGCTGGCGGTGATCGGCATCTGTTCAGCCATCTCAATCAAGGTAGCGTCGTTAAACACCACATACGGCGGGACATTGCTTTCATCGGCAATAGATTTACGCAGTTTGCGTAATTTGGCGAACAGTTTGCGGTCATAATTGCCGCCGAAGGATTTCTGCATCGCTTTCGGTTTGAGTGCCACAATACGCGGCACCGCAAGTTGCAAAGAGGATTCGCCACGCAGCACCGGACGCGCGGCCTCTGTCAGTTGTAGCGCAGAATGCTGGGCGATATTTTGCGTCACCAGACCGAGGTGAATCAGTTGGCGGATCACGCTCACCCAGTGTTCATGACTTTTATCACGCCCCATGCCGTAGACTTTCAGTTTGTCATGACCATAGTCGCGGATACGCTGATTATTAGCACCACGGATCACTTCCACCACATAGCCCATACCAAACCGCTGATTCACACGACCAATGGTGGAAAGCGCAATCTGCGCATCGGTTGAACCATCGTATTGTTTCGGCGGATCGAGGCAGATATCGCAGTTCCCACACGGTTCCTGACGCCCTTCGCCAAAATAATTCAGCAGTACCAGGCGTCGGCAAGTTTGCGCTTCGGCAAACGCCCCCATCGCATTGAGTTTATGGCGCTCGATATCCTGTAGCTGCCCCTGCGGCTTTTCTTCCAGACAGCGGCGCAACCACGCCATATCTGCCGGATCGTAAAACAGCATTGCTTCCGCTGGCAGGCCGTCACGCCCGGCGCGACCGGTTTCCTGATAATAGGATTCAATATTGCGCGGAATATCAAAATGCACCACGAAGCGGACGTTAGGTTTGTTGATGCCCATACCGAACGCCACGGTCGCCACCACAATTTGCAGGTCATCGCGCTGGAATTTTTCCTGCACGTCGGCGCGGACATCGTTTTCCAGCCCTGCGTGATACGCAGCTGCGCTAATACCCTTGCTTTGCAGGCGCGCAGCGGTATCTTCTACCTTCGCACGACTATTACAGTAAATAATCCCCGACTTACCGCGTTGTTCCTGCACGTAACGCATCAGTTGATCGAGCGGTTTGAACTTCTCCATCAACATATAGCGAATATTCGGGCGGTCAAAACTACTGATTTGAATCAGCGGATCGTTAAGCCCCAGCAGGCGCACGATATCTTGTCGCGTGGTGTCATCGGCTGTAGCAGTTAGCGCCATAAACGGCAGCGTCGGGAAACGCTGGCGTAACTGACCGAGCGCAGCATATTCCGGGCGGAAATCGTGGCCCCATTGGGAAATACAATGCGCTTCATCAACGGCTAATAAGACAGGATTCCAGTGCCCCAGATGCTCAAGGAAGTTATCCAGCATCAGGCGTTCCGGCGCGATATACAGCAGGCGAATTTGCCCGGTGCGACAGCCTGTCATCACTTCAAGCTGCTGCTCTCGGTTTTGCGTCGAGTTAAGGCACGCCGCCGCTACACCGTTGGCTTGCAGTTGATCCACCTGGTCTTTCATCAAGGAAATCAGTGGTGAAACAACGACAGTAAGACCGTTCAATAACAACGCAGGGATTTGATAGCACAGGGATTTTCCGCCGCCAGTTGGCATGACGACGAGGCAATCGCGACCGGA
Source organism: Escherichia sp. MOD1-EC6475 (assembly GCF_003046645.1). Taxonomy (NCBI): domain Bacteria; kingdom Pseudomonadati; phylum Pseudomonadota; class Gammaproteobacteria; order Enterobacterales; family Enterobacteriaceae; genus Escherichia; species Escherichia sp. MOD1-EC6475. The sequence goes on from NZ_PZKQ01000030.1 coordinate 29,107, forward strand.
AAGTACGGTGTCGATAATTTCTTCCTGGCCGGGGCGAAACTGTTGGTAGCCAAAGGTTTCTTGTAAAACCTGTTTAGCTCCGGACTCCAGATTCAACACTTCCGCCTGCGCCACATTCACCCCGATTGCCTGAAATAAAAACAGGCGCTATTTTCAGCGCCTGCGCGAGAAACTGCAATGCTTTTAGTCTCTGGCAGGGTAATCCTGGATGCTGGATTCCAGATTTGCCTTTCAATCAACTCGCATTAGAACAGGTCGTTTAGCATAACCCCCACACCGACGCGGGTCTGGTTAAAGTTATAGTCGATGAGCGATTCGCCGTAACCGCTGTAAACCTGAGTATAAAGACGCACATGTTTGGTGATCGGGTAACTTAAGCCTAACTCCGCGCCGCCGTAACCGGTGTTCCAGTTGTACTGCCCTTTCGCGCTCAATACGGCATCACCCAAGTGATAGCCGATTTTAAGCTGGTAGTACCCCATATATTTGGTGATATCCGGGTTATCGTCAGTATTACCCACCACATACCACGGTTTAACTTCCACCAGCCAGTTACCATTTTCCGCCATCAGGCGAGTATAGATACGGTTCCAGCTACGGGACGTCGGGTCGGAACGCCCGTTAGAGTCATGATTGTACCCCAGCTCCACATCGCGCAGTGTCCAGCCAGCAAAGCGGTAATCGGTAGCAAAACCGAGGAACAGTTGCGGTTCATAGTTAGTTTCACGAAACGGCGATGACTCTTCGCTATTAGAAAGCTGCCACCAGGATTTCTGCGTGTAAGACGCGCCCAGAACAGAGTTTGCCCCCAAAATCCCACGCCAAAGCGGAAACGCCAGACTTAACTGGAACTTCACTTCATCCTTACGCGCGTTTTCTGCCCAATCGTAACTCGCAATCGCTTCTTTATTCAGATCGCTGGTCTGGGTATAGATGATGTAGTTGGTGTCATAAGGATAAAGGGTGAAAGGATTATCATGTTCCTGCAACATATTGGCGATGATGCTACCACGTACTGCAGGCGCATCATGCACATCTTTCACCGTTGCTTCTTGTGCATTTGCCACTATCGGCAGCATACACACTGGCAACAAGCAGCCCAGTAGAGTCCGCATCGATCGTGTTCTCCGTAACGAATTATTGATTAGATGAATATTTTTTCTGCGGGCTATTTTACATACTTAACTCAATTGCCGTTAGTTATCCCTTCCTAAAGTAGAAACCAACAACAAAGAAGCATAAAATCAACATTTCGTTAACCAACGAAGTGTAAGGATGATATGTCTGCTGTACTGACCGCTGAACAAGCCCTGAAATTAGTGGGTGAAATGTTTGTCTATCACATGCCGTTTAACCGGGCATTGGGGATGGAACTGGAGCGTTACGAAAAAGAATTTGCGCAGCTGGCCTTTAATAATCAGCCAATGATGGTCGGTAACTGGGCGCAAAGTATTTTGCACGGCGGGGTGATTGCGTCGGCGCTGGATGTCGCCGCTGGCCTGGTATGTGTAGGCAGCACTTTAACGCGTCACGAAACCATTAATGAAGATGAACTGCGCCAGCGGCTATCGCGGATGGGAACCATAGATCTTCGCGTCGATTATCTGCGTCCAGGCAGGGGTGAGCGTTTTACAGCCACCAGTAGCCTGTTACGTGCGGGTAATAAAGTCGCCGTCGCCCGTGTCGAACTGCACAATGAAGAACAGCTTTATATTGCCAGTGCTACCGCCACCTATATGGTAGGTTGAAAATCTAAAAGCAGGTAAACTGCTGAAACTGATGACAAACGCAAATTGCCTGATGCGCTGCGCTTATCTGGTCTACCAGAGAAATGCAATGTATTGAATTTGCATCCTTTTGTAGGTTGGGTAAGGCATGAACAAAGCGCACTTTGTCAGCCATCTGAGCAGGTAAACTGCAATTAACAACAAAAAATGAGTTTTCCAATGGATACAAAACAAACGCGGCAGGGCGTATTACTCGCTCTTGCCGCTTATTTTATTTGGGGTATTGCACCTGCGTACTTCAAACTGATTTATTACGTACCTGCTGATGAAATCCTGACGCATCGTGTAATCTGGTCGTTTTTCTTTATGGTGGTGTTGATGAGCATCAGCCGCCAGTGGTCCTATTTAAAAACCCTGATTCAGACGCCGAAGAAAATATTTATGCTGGCAGTCTCTGCTGTGCTAATTGGTGGCAATTGGTTACTGTTTATCTGGGCAGTGAACAATCACCATATGCTGGAGGCCAGTCTTGGATATTTTATTAATCCACTGGTGAATATATTGCTGGGGATGATTTTCCTCGGCGAGCGATTCCGCCGGATGCAATGGCTGGCAGTGATTCTGGCGATTTGTGGTGTGCTGGTCCAGCTCTGGACCTTTGGTTCGCTGCCAATCATCGCGCTGGGACTGGCATTTAGTTTTGCCTTCTACGGCCTGGTACGCAAGAAGATTGCGGTTGAAGCTCAAACAGGCATGTTAATCGAAACCATGTGGCTGCTACCCGTGGCGGCGATTTACCTGTTTGCTATTGCTGATAGTTCTACCAGCCATATGGGGCAAAACCCAATGTCGCTGAATTTACTGCTGATCGCCGCTGGTGTTGTCACCACTGTACCGCTGTTGTGTTTCACCGCCGCTGCCACGCGCTTGCGTCTCTCAACGTTAGGCTTTTTCCAGTATATTGGCCCGACGCTGATGTTCCTGCTGGCAGTGACGTTTTATGGTGAAACACCGGGGGCGGATAAAATGGTGACCTTCGCCTTTATCTGGCTGGCGCTGGCAATTTTTGTGATGGATGCAATTTATACGCAGCGTCGAACGTCCAAATAAAAATAAATATATTCTGAAAAAATGTGCCTGCTCTTGCATGAGGGTGGGCATATTGCCATGCTGGCGGGAGAATCACACAAGGATGTAAAATCAATGTTACGTATATTTATGCCAACATCTAAAGGCAAGATTTCCAGACGCCGTTATTTGTTTTCATTTATTTTAACAAATTTAGTTTGTGTCTTACTTATTGCTTTTTCTGGCGAGGCCGGATCAGGATTTTTTGTTATAATATCTACCATTCTTCTCCATTATCTCGTCATCAATATGAATTGCCAACGACTCCGTGATAGTGGTTTCACGTATATAAAAACGTATATTTTTTGCACATTAGCTGTCTATACCATCTCTATCATCATCATGATTGCCGAACATTTTGATTGTTCAGGCAATGGTTCGATGATTTTCTTAATTTGCTATTTTACCACTTTCAGTATGCTAATACTTGCACCTACTGATTCATCAAAATAATAGTTACGGAGTATTTATGAGTAAGGGATATATGAACGATGGTTCATTAAGTGAAAAATGGAAATACCGATTTAATTTTTATGACCAATATGGTTTTCCTGGATTCTGGGGGGCAACACCAGAGTATAAAAAAGCATTTAAAGCATTAAAAATAAGGCAACGATTAACTGTTCAAATGAATTTCATTGCTTTTTTCTTCTCCTGGATATATTTATTTGTCCTGGGATTATGGAAAAAAGCAATTATAGTTCTATTACTTGGCATTCTCTCACTATTGGTTGGTGCATTAATTGGCGTTAATGTACTGGGATTCGCTGTAGCAGGCTATGTTGCTGTTAGCACGAATAAATGGTTCTATGAAAAAGAAGTAAAGGGTATTGATACCTGGAGCCTCTGAATAACAGGTGGCTTAGCCAGGCTAAGCCACCGCTCTCGTTTTTTACAACCAGTTCTTCCGCTTAAAGTACAGATACGGTGCCAGACCCGCGAGAATCATAAAGATAATCGCGCCTGGGTAGCCGAAACTCCACTTCAGTTCTGGCATAAACTCAAAGTTCATCCCGTAGCTGGAAGCGACCAGTGTTGGCGGTAGGAACACCACGGATACCACCGAGAAGATTTTGATGATGCGGTTCTGCTCGATGTTGATAAAGCCCATCGCCGCCTGCATCAGGAAGTTTACCTTCTGGAACAGGGATTCGTTATGCGGCAGCAGGGATTCGATATCTCGCAGGATTTCACGCGCCTGCTCCAGTTGCCCGCCAGGTAAACGCGCCTTGCGTACCAGGAAGTTGAGCGCGCGCTGGGTATCCATCAGACACAGACGAACTTTCCAGCCGATATCTTCCAGTTCCGCCAGTGTGGAGAGCGCCTCGTCGTACTCATCGCCCTGATGCCCTTCCATAATTACCCGGCTCAACTGCTCCAGATCGCTGTAGATGTTTTCAATTTCATCCGCCAACTGTTCGATTTTGGTTTCGAACAGATCCAGCAGCAGCTCGTAGGCGTTACCGTCAACCATTGACTGGCTACGGGCGCGCATACGATACAGACGGAATGCAGGCAGCTCGCGCTCACGCAGGGTAAACAGGCGACCATCACGGATGGTAAATGCCACAGTGGAGTTACCGGCGTGATCTTCCGCATCTTCAAAGAAGAAGAAGGAGTGAATATGCAGGCCGTCATCGTCTTCAAAGAAACGCGCCGATGCTTCGATGTCTTCCAGTTCCGGGCGGGTTGCCAGGCTCTGGCCAAGTTCAGATTGTACGCGCAGTCGCTCGTCGTCATCCGGTTCGACAAGATCAATCCATACTGCATCTACAAGGGGTTGTGACTCTTCGACTTCCAGCCGGGTCAGTCGGTTATTTTCCAGTTGAAATGCGCTCAGCATGACCGGGACTCCCAATGCTTAAAATATCGGACAGTTCGGTGGGCACACAGAAACAAATTGGGTTTCAGACCATTAAACAGCCTGACTCAGCGCGACGGGAAAAATTGAGGTCGCTGACAACCGCTAAGGCTATCAGCAAAAGGGGATAGCCTTAGGAGTTGATCCTGGATGACAGGATAATGAGCCAGTATCTACTGGGTGTGTCCAAGGCGAATGTCCTCTTAGAGTGATCGTGCGCGCATGTTACGCCAGCAAAATTTTGCCGTCAACACGCAACGGAACACCACAGAACAATAGTTGAACTTCGCGCTTTTTGGTACTCGTCAAGGTCGTTAACAGGATAAAAAAATCACACAGCCAGGACCTATAATGGCGCATCGGCTACTCATTGGTAAAGGAATGATCACCTTGAATCTCAAACGGATTTTTCTCGCCCTCGTCTTACTCCCCTTGTTTGCTGTTGCTGCTGATGACTGCGCGCTCTCAGATCCGTCGCTGACAGTACAGGCGTATACCGTTAACCCTCAGACAGAGCGGGTGAAAATGTACTGGCAAAAAGCCAATGGCGAAGCGTGGGGAACGTTACATGCGCTGCTGGCGGATATTAATAGCCAGGGGCAAATTCAGATGGTGATGAACGGCGGCATCTATGATGAAAGCTATGCGCCGCTCGGTTTGTACATCGAAAACGGTCAGCAGAAGGTGGCGCTAAATCTCGCCTCAGGGGAAGGGAACTTCTTTATCCGTCCTGGCGGCGTGTTTTATGTCGCGGGAGATAAAGCCGCTATCGTTCCGCTGCAGGCATTTAAAGCCAGTAAAGAGATTCAGTTCGCAGTGCAGTCAGGGCCAATGTTGTTAGAAAACGGCGTAATTAATCCGCGCATTCACCCGAATGTTGCCTCGCGTAAAATTCGTAACGGTGTAGGGATAAATAAACAAGGGAACGCCGTGTTTTTGTTGAGCCAGCAGGCGACAAATTTTTATGATTTTGCCTGCTATGCCAAAGCGAAACTGGACGTAGAGCAGCTGCTTTATCTTGATGGCACGATCTCGCATATGTATATGAAAGGCGGAGCAATCCCGTGGCAACGCTATCCTTTTGTTACCATGATTTCCGTCGAGCGGAAAAGTTAGAATGATAGTTTTGTGTCAGATACTGAATATGGTGCTGATGCCGGATGCGGCGTAAACGCCTTATCCGGCCGCAATTTATTGAATCTGCATGATTTTGTAGGCCGGATAAGGTGCGCAGCACCGCATCCGGCAACGTTATACCGTCTCCAGCCGGGCGTAAGCCGCCACCAGCCATTTGATTCCCTGGCCCTGGAACGCCACCTGCAAACGGCTATGTTCGCCGCTGCCTTCCATATTGACGATAGTGCCTTCACCAAATTTGGCGTGGCGCACGCGCTGGCCGAGCTTGTAACCGCTGTCGTTCTCGACCATCGGCGTACCCATACGCTGATGGCTGACCGGACGACTTACCGTGGCGCGCAAGCGCACCTCTTCCACGCACTCTTCCGGCAGCTCACCAATAAAGCGCGATGGGCGATGGTAAACTTCTTTGCCGTACAGGCGGCGGGTTTCCGCGTAAGTCAGCGTCAGTTTCTGCATCGCGCGGGTTACACCAACGTAGGCCAGACGGCGTTCTTCTTCCAGACGCCCGCCTTCATCCAGCGACATCTGACTTGGGAACATGCCCTCTTCCATACCGACAATAAACACCTGCGGAAACTCCAGACCTTTCGCCGAGTGCAGCGTCATCAGCTGTACCGCATCCTGCCAGGTATCCGCCTGCCCTTCACCTGCTTCGAGCGCCGCGTGAGAGAGGAACGCCTGTAGCGGCATTAAATCTTCGTCTTCTTCGTTGTAGCTGAACTGGCGCGTTGCCGTCACCAGTTCCTCTAAGTTTTCGATACGCGTCTGGCCTTTTTCGCCTTTCTCCTGCTCGTACATGGTGCGCAGGCCGGAGTCTTTAATTACCCGGTCAGTCTGTACATGCAGCGGCATATCGGCAGTTTCCTGCGCTAAGGCGTCGATCAGTTCCATAAACCGCTGTAAGGCGCTGGCAGCACGTCCGGCGAGGGCTTTTTCCTGCAACAGTTCACGACATGCCTGCCAGAGAGTTAACTGGCGATCGCGCGATGTCTGACGCACGACGTCCAGCGTCCGGTCACCAATACCCCTCGTTGGCGTATTCACCACACGCTCAAAGGCCGCGTCATCGTTGCGGTTGGCAATCAGGCGCAGATACGAGAGCGCATCTTTGATTTCCTGGCGTTCGAAGAAGCGCATCCCGCCGTAAATACGGTACGGCATACTCGCCTGTAATAAGGCCTCTTCCAGTACACGCGACTGGGCGTTGCTGCGGTAGAGAATGGCGCACTCGGCAAGCGCCCCGCCGTTGTCCTGCCAGGTTTTGATGCGATTAACCACAAAACGCGCTTCATCGAGTTCGTTAAAAGCGCAATAGAGGGAAATAGGCTCACCGTCCGCGCCATCGGTCCACAGTTTTTTACCCAGACGCCCGTTATTGTTTTCAATCAGGGCGTTAGCGGCGCTCAGAATATTGCTGGTAGAGCGGTAGTTTTGCTCCAGACGAATAGTTTCGGCACCGGGGAAATCATTGAGGAAACGCTGAATATTCTCGACCTGCGCCCCACGCCAGCCATAGATTGACTGGTCGTCATCGCCAACAATCATTACTTTGCCGGTATCGCCCGCCAGCAAACGGATCCACGCATACTGAATGTTGTTGGTATCCTGGAATTCGTCCACCAGAATGTTGGTGAAACGTTCGCGATAGTGCTGAAGGATATGTGGCTTGTTAAGCCAAAGCTCGTGCGCGCGTAGCAGCAGTTCGGCGAAGTCCACCAGGCCTGCGCGGTCACACGCTTCCTGATACGCCTGATACACCTTCTGCCAGGTCTGCTCCACCGGGTTACCGTAGCTTTGAATATGATGCGGACGCAGGCCTTCATCTTTCTGGCTGTTGATGTACCACATTGCCTGACGTGGCGGCCACTGCTTCTCGTCGAGATTCATCGCCTTGATCAGACGCTTAAGCAGACGCAGTTGGTCTTCGCTATCGAGGATCTGGAAATCCTGCGGCAGGTTGGCGTCCATATGGTGCGCACGCAGCAGGCGGTGCGCCAGCCCGTGGAAGGTGCCGACCCACATGCCGCCCTGACTGGTGCCCATCAGTTGCCCGATACGATGGCGCATCTCCGCCGCCGCTTTGTTGGTAAAGGTCACCGCCATAATCGAGTACGGCGAGCAGTTTTCCACGCTCATCAGCCAGGCGATACGATGCACCAGTACACGCGTCTTACCACTGCCCGCGCCCGCCAGCACCAGAAGATTGCTGCGTGGCGCGGCCACCGCTTCGCGCTGTTTGTCATTAAGGCTGTCGAGCAGGTAAGAAACGTCCATTGGCACCGCCGCGTAAAAATAGGTTGGGCGGAGAAGCGCAACGCCCTCCGCCAAAAAGCTGGGTATATATACAGATTTGCTGATTATATCAGCGAGGTCAGAGATGCCAACCGGGAAATTTCCAGATGCGGCAGTAAACGGCTGTCCCAGGTTTGCATCAGATCGCCATTTTCCGGTCTGATCCAACAGGCCTGCATTCCGCTGCGGATCGCCCCACCCACGTCAGTGGTGAGATCGTCCCCAACATGTAAGATCTCGCCGATCGGCACGTTGAGTTTTTCCGCCGCCAGAAAGTACATATCGCTGAACGGTTTCGAGCGCCCGTGCGGGCCAGCGCGCAGCACAAACTCAAAGTAGTCGCCCAAACCAAACAGTTCCGGCTGGGCGTTACCATTGGTGATCGCCACCAGCGGCCATTTCTTCGCCAGCTGTTTTAAGGTGTCGTGGGTTTGCTGCGGAACATCGATCCGGCTGCGCCATTTGGCAAAGTTGATCATTGCCGCGTGTGCGCCGGCACTGGCTTCTTCAGCACTCAGCCCGGCGTCGAGCATCGCTTGTTCAATCGATCGAAAACGCCAGCGCGTCACATCGTGATAAATCTCGGGTTCCGCTTCCCGTACCGCCTGACGCAGGCGTTGCAGATCTTCATTCCGGAAGCTGCGCAGCGCCGGATGATAATTTTGCACAAAAGTCAGCGCCTCCCGCTCGGTGCGCAAAATCACCGGACGGTTGTCGTAAAGGGTATCATCCAGGTCAAAGGTGAGCGCCGAGATGCGCCCCAAAGGCCGGTAAAAACGCATTATTTCCCCCGTTTGGCGCGTGGATGCGCCGCATCATACACCGAGGCAAGGTGTTGAAAATCAAGATGAGTATAGATTTGCGTGGTAGAGAGATTGGCATGACCCAACAGCTCTTGCACACCACGCAGATCGCCGCTCGACTCCAGCATATGCGTGGCGAATGAGTGACGTAATTTATGCGGGTGAACGTGATTATTCAGCCCCTGTTTGATGCCCCATTCGGCAAAGCGTTTTTGTACGTTACGCGCAGAGATGCGTTTGCCCAGTTTCGACAGGAAAAGTGCGTCGTCTTCACTGCCAAACAGGTCGCGTAAATCAAGCCAGTGCTCAATCCACGCCACGGCGTTACGACCAATCGGCAGGCGGCGCTCTTTGCTACCTTTTCCTATCACCCACACTTCGCCGGACTCCAGGTCGAGGTGTTTGATATCCAGCCCCACCAGTTCGGAAAGACGCAGCCCCGCGCCGTACATCACTTCCAGCATTGCCCGGTCACGTACAGCGAGGGGATCGTTGATATCGATATCCAGCAGCCGATTCATATCATCGACGTCGATATTTTTCGGCAGATGACGCGGCGCTTTCGGTGCCGAAACACCTTTTGCCGGGTTAGCTTTGAGTTCGTTCTGGCTAACCAGCCAGTCAAAAAAGCTACGTAGCGCAGAAAGCCGTAACGCGAGGCTTGCCGCTCCCAGCCCTTTACGGCGACTGCGTACAGCAAAATTACGCACCATCGCCACATCACATTGTTGCCAGCTTTGCAGGCCGTTTTCGCTGGCAAAATTGATGATCGCCTCAAGCTGCCGCTGGTAGTTAACCAGGGTAATCGGGCTAAGTTGACGCTCCACGCTCAAATAACGTAGGTAGCGTTCCACATCGGTATGTAAATCGGTCATACGCGTTCAATCCAACGCTCCAGAAGCTCCGGCATCATCAGCGCAATTTCATGGAGTAACTGCGTTCCCTGCCCTTGTTGATAGTGACTGGCATCACGGCTGGTGAACAGCACCACACCAAGATCAGCATCACTTCCCAGCATCGACATCGCCACCGATCCCACCGCTTTCGCTTCCGGCAGCACCACCAGCAATTCAGGCCCGTTAAGCGGCCCCAGATAATGCGGTTCCTGCCCCAGACGCTGAATACGCAGAGGTTCGAAAGCCTGACGGCTTAATGCCAGATGGGTATGGTTCGACGGCGCGCCTAAACGCCAACGATCCGGGAACAGGCGCAGACTCGCACCCGCCAGACCAAGATCGCGTGCCCAGCGGTGAAAGCGCATTAGCATATCGTCGAGACTGCTGGCGGCAGTAAGAATGCGCTGCAAATAGAGCAAGCGATAAAACAGGCCTTCGTTGGCGATAGCCTGTTCCATCAACAGCGCCATGTTCTCTTCCAGAACATGAATATGGTTACGCGCGCGAGCCATATGCCATTCGACGAGCGAAACGGTGCCACGTACCGGATGCGGCACTCGAATTGCCTCTACTGCGTGCGCATTGCGGATAAAAAACTCAGGATTTTTAATCAGGTAATCGACAACCGCCCGGTCATCAAGCTCCGTGAGTGTTTCCTGTAGTTCTTCCCCTGGTTGCTTCATAGATGAATAAATCCGTCGTAAACATGTACTGCCGGACCCGTCATATATAACGGATGACCCGGACCTTTCCAGGCAATATCAAGGCGACCGCCAGGGAGTTCCACACGAACTTCTTCGGCCAGCAAACCTTGCTGAATCCCTACCGCTACCGCCGCACACGCGCCGCTGCCGCAGGCCTGGGTTTCACCTGCCCCACGCTCATAAACGCGTAAACGAATATGCTCGCGCTTAACCACTTGCATGAAACCGATGTTGGCGCGCTCCGGGAAACGTTCGTGGCTTTCCAGAACTGGCCCCAGTGTTTCTACCGCCGCAGTATCGACATCATCGACCTGAATCACGCAGTGCGGATTTCCCATCGACACCACGCCGCATAAGATTGTCTGCTCGGCGGCGCGCATGATATAGGTCTTTTCCGCTTTGTTGGCGCGAAACGGCACGGCGGAAGGTTCGAAATTTGGTTCGCCCATATTTACCCGTACCAGATCGTCATCGGTGACGGTCAGTACCATCCGACCATTGGCAGTGCTGACGCGAATATCGCGCTTATTGGTCAGCCCTTTCAGGCGTACAAAACGGGCAAAGCAGCGTGCGCCGTTGCCGCACTGCGCCACTTCACTACCGTCAGCATTGAAAATGCGATAGTGGAAATCCAGTTCTGGATCGTACGGCGGCTCAACCACCAGTAGCTGATCAAAACCCACACCCAGGTGCCGATCCGCCAGGCGACGAATCAGATCCGGTGAAAAAAAGACATTCTGCGTTACCGCGTCGACGACCATAAAATCGTTGCCAAGGCCATGCATTTTCGAGAACTGCATTATCTACTCCATTCACGCGGGTACAGAAACTGACTTTTAGTAATTCACCTGAGATGGGCCATCGCCAGTGGCGCGGTCGTTTTTATCCGGCAACGTGGATTGTGTTTGCGTATCTACCGGTTTGGTCGGCGGTGGCGCGTTTTTATCTGCGGGCGGGAAATAGAGCGGACCTTTCAGACCGCAGCCCGTCAGGCTGAAAAGAGTAAGTAATACAGTGAGTGCCTTAAACACGTTTTTCATTATGGATTGCCTGTAAAGTTCATCGCTTTCTGCTTTCTATCATCGCAGGAGAAGACGTAAAAGCAAGCGTTTAGCGACTCTTTATGAAGTCTGAAAAGTGAGGAATTGCTGCGAGTATAACGCTTACAAGAGAGGATTTATGTTTTGCTGGTAGTTTCGTGATCGGCACCTCGCGCCAGGATGGCTTTATGCACTATCGCAATGTGGTTTGTTTGTTGTCTTGTTCGTTGTTTTTATCGTCGGCATGGGGATGTCGGCTTGATGAGCCTGAACATAATATTTACCAGCAACAGGGAAAAGGCGTGGTGTACCTGCGCCCTTATGAAGAAACAAATTTTTCTCTTCCTGGCGTAAATTACAAAAGGTTGCGTCGGTTACCCAATTTATTAATAGACCCGACAACACTGGACGAATGGGATAAAGAACCGCCTCTGACCGATCTGACAACCGACTACCTCTATGAAGGCGCACAGGCCTGGTATCCTCATTACTCCTGGCATAGCGATGGTCGCTATATCCTCTATGCGGGTGAAGTTGTGAAAAACCCTCCCGGCACACCTCCCGTCGATGTCGCCTCATTCAAGGCATGGGGAGATTTTGCAGCAGATAAAAATAGTCTCTATTTCGAAGGCAAGCGCACCGATGACAATGGTGAAGAAAATAGTTTAGATATTAAAACGCTGCATCAGGTGAAATTCCGTTCCCCCTGGAAACCTGACTTTCTGGGGCTGATATTACGTGACGCTAATTTCTTATATGTCGATGGGCATCGCCTCGTAGATCCCGATAGTTTCCATGTGCTGGCGCAAAAGCCCTGGGATCAGCGAGGAAAGTTCTCCACCGCGTTTAACCCCTGCGTTGCTGTGCCGTTTGGCCCCTGGGATACGCTGGCCCGTACACACAAAAAAATTATGATCAACGGCGAGCAGCTTGATGCCGACCCAGAGACATTTACTGTCGTGCGCTGGATGCCCGGTTCGTTATTAACCTGGCGTGATAAAAACGGGCTGCAGCGTAAAGTGCTGAATCAGGGAAATCTGGACAAAGATAGAGCAAATAGCTGCGCAGCGTTCAATTTACAGGAACACTTTGTGTCATGGCGCAAAGGGCCAGAATGCCAGCAAGAAGTCCTGGCCGGCCTCGATCCAGAACAATTTCACCCTCTTAGTAATACCGTCGCGCAATATCAGGACAAGCTGTACACCATCAAAAAAAAGGAATTTGGCGAAAATAGGCTGGATATCGTCACGCTGGATAATCCTGGTTTGGTGATAGATAAACGCTTTAACGCGGGAAGAACTCACGGCTATTTATTGACCAAATTACCAGCTGATGGCGAAGAAGAAGATGGCCTCCAGGTATTCGAGTCTTCCGGGCCGCTTATCCTGATGGATTATCGTGTTCCCGATGAGCATGAGGCTCACCTTGGCGATAGCCCGCATTATAAGAAATGGTATGCGCACGACGATCGTTATGTTTACGCATTCGATGGCTCGCAGCTGTGGCGCTACCCAACCCCCAACACCAAAGCCGTGCGGGTGACATGGAAAACCAAACATTCAGGTTATGGCTACTGGGCAGACTACCGTAGTGGAGAGTTGGACGGCAGACTTCTTGCGGATGGTGCGTTTATTCCAACGGGAATCCCCTATAACTCATCCGTTAACATTGCTCAATATTCTGATGGCGAAAGCTCTTTTCTCGTCGGTGAAACCGATGTTAGCTGGCGTAAGCTTCGCTCTACAGACCAGCAATGGAGTCAATGGGAGAAACTCCCCGATATTGACCCGAAAGCATTTCATCCCATCACCGATCGTGTCGCGCAGTACAAAAATCATCTGTACATTGCGAAATTGTCTCCTTTTGGTGAAGACACCCTGGAAACCCTAACTCTTGACTCTTCTGCACCTTTCCTGAACCAACGAATTAACGCCGGGAAAGACCATGGCTACTTTATGCGCTCTTCCCGGTTACGCGACGATATTCAAGTTTTTGCCATTGATGGGCCATTGAAGACTACCGAACGCTTCGCTTATGACAATCGCTATGTTTATACCTGGATCGGCAGCCAACTTTATCGAACCGCATCGCCCTGTCCGGCAAAAACACGTAATTTGGATCAGAACATGTTTTCATCCAATGATGACATCATCATCTTTAAGACGGAGGAAGAGTGCCGCAAGACACCAGGTATTGGGCAAACTTTGAAGCCCTGACCCCATGCCGCTATACTGCCGCCATCACCTAAAAACAGGATACAACAATGAACGACAGTGAATTTCATCGCCTGGCTGACCAACTGTGGCTAACCATTGAAGAACGCCTGGACGACTGGGATGGTGACAGCGATATCGACTGCGAAATCAACGGCGGCGTACTGACCATTACCTTTGAAAACGGCAGCAAAATCATTATCAACCGCCAGGAACCACTGCACCAGGTGTGGTTGGCAACCAAACAGGGCGGCTACCACTTTGATCTGAAAGGCGACGAATGGATTTGCGATCGCAGCGGCGAAACCTTCTGGGATTTGCTGGAGCAGGCGGCGACGCAGCAGGCGGGAGAGACGGTGAGCTTCCGTTAAGATTTCATGCCGGATAAGCCTCGCTTTCCGGCATACTCATCACGAAAAATACTGCTGTAACAGCGGCGTGTCATTATCCTGATTGGCTGGCGGCATGTTGCCGATAGATTTGGTACGGAACGGAATGACCTGTTCGCGACCATCGACCTTCACAATCTGATAGAACTGCGGCAGGTTGAAGTTGATGAAACTGGAGCCGTAAGTGAAACGGTCGTGCGATGACGAGTAGAAGCGGCTGACGTCACGCACCAGCTCCTCTTTGCTACCTTCGCAGTGGTGATACACCTCAACCCGATTGCTTTCATCGAGAATGTAGATATTAAAACCGTTCTCATCATGCGTTTCTTCGAAGAAGAACTGGATTATCCCTTCGCTGGCAAAGCCATCCACTACTGCCGGTAATTTGACGTGATTGGTCTCAACCTGCACTGACAAACCATGCAGTTTGTTATGCGAAATAGCGCCATAAAACTCGATAGCATTTTCCAGTTTCTGCACAGACACATTCAGGCGTTCGAAGAACAAGCCCCAGGTTTGACCAGAAACACGCAGCGCCTTGAAGCGCCCGGTTTCCTGGCGAGTGCTGGAAAGACGCAGTTCGATACACTCAGAAACCAGTTGCTGTACACGGGTACGGATTAATCCGCGCAGATGCTGGCTATAACAGAAGACTTCTACGCTATCCGGCGGCGCGGCGTCCTGATGCATTTTGCCAAGAATGGTTTTCAGGGCTTCAATCATCGACTGCTCGCCGTTGAAATGTAGCGTACGCACTTCATTCCACGAGTTGCGATACAACAGATCAACACTACCCACCAGGCATTTTTGCTCTTCGCCAAAGCTGAAGACATCCAGCTTACGGAAATCGAAATGTACTACCTGGTTACGAAACGCTGTCGTCGGGTCATATTCCAGGTTGACGATAATCGCCAGATGGCGGATCTCACAGGGGCTGTAGAGCGCCTTCGGCGTCGGCGCAGGTAAACGCAACGGGAAATGGTGCGACACATCAGCCACCATCTCCTGCAACTTAGGCAGATCGACAATGCCGTTGCCTTTAATAAACAGATGCGTCCGTGATGTCAGCAAGCCATTAAACCACGCCCAGGCCACCAGCTTATTCAGATAGCGGTTATATTCCAGCGGCTGATGACTGATGATCGACTCGATTGTCGGCGCACGGTTATACAGATACCAACCTGAACGGTTGGCACGACCCGGCGGCACATAAATAAAGGTCAGGTTTGGCTCGGAAAGATCCGGTGAAATCTGCGGGTTTACCAGCGTCACTTTCCCCGGTAATGCTTCAAACGCAGCGTACAGTTTACGCGTCAGTACGCCGATATCCTGCGGGCTGGCGGAAACGCTAAGGTTATTGCGACGGGCAAAGCGGATCAGATTACGGTAGCTCTGCATCATCGCATCAAGCAACTCGTTGTGCGCTTCACGCACCTGATCAATCTTCCAGTTGGCGCGATTATCGAGCATCGCCAGACGGGCTTCGTCCCATCCCCACTCTTTGACCAGTTGGCTTAATACTTCACGACGCCAGCCTACACAAGCGCGTTCGCGACTGAGTTTTTCGCACACTTTTAAATAGAAGCAGCGACGCACTAAATCCAGACGGGTGAAATCTTCAATTGCCGTCAGATATTCAGTAACGCGCTCCAGCATCATGCAGTAAGGATCGAGACCAAATGACACTATTTCGCCATCGTGCAAACGCTGTTTGATATCTTTCGCCAGCAGGCGTGGGTCTGGATATTCCCAAGAATAAGCTTCCAGCAGCAGTGTTTTCAGCACCGCTTTGTACGGAGAATCGATGCTTTTGTAGAGTTGCCAAAGGCTGGCGCCAAAGTACTCTTCAGCGGAAAGTGAACTTAAGCCACCGAGATCCAGCCATTCATTAGGCGTGAGCACGCCCTGCGCGTAGAGCGTCATTACGTAGTCATCGTAATGCTCCTCTTCGTCGCACGGCACCATATTCCACAGAATACGCTTACCAGCGAGACGCACGGCGGTACGATAAAATTCGTCAAGCAGCAGTATATGCTGGGTAGAGCCACAATCTTCGCCCCCCAGACTACCACTTTCATTATGGCGGAAACGGTTTTCATCAATCAGGAAGAAGCTGACTTCCACGCCCAGCGAGGCGGCCCAACTTTCCAGCAGGCTGCATTTACGTTGTAGTAACTGGCGCTCTTCGCTATCGAGCCAGGATTGATGGCAGACCCAGATATCCAGGTCGGAGGAACAGCTTTGCCCTATAGACGAGGTGCTGCCCATGGTGTATACGCCAGTAATCGGAAGCTCGCCTTTTGGCGGATCCTGTACTGACATTCCACGATACAGTTCCAGTTCGTTTAGGTAGTGGCGTTGGGTTTCATCAGGCGTGTAAAGGCAAATGCCTCTGGGAACATTACCATCAAGGTAACCCGGCATTAGCGGATGGTGATAGTGCAACAATGTCGGCAGCAGACTGTAGACCTGTTGGAATGCAGGCCCCATAGCAGCAAGCGCGCGATCCACGCGCAATTGATTTATGGCATCCAGTCTCTGTTTCAGAGTCTCAATATAGAGGTACAAGACGTATCGCCTGATTTGCTACCCGTCATATCTGTGATTCCGCCAACATCAACGGAAACACGCGGCATTCGGGATATTTCGTATGTCAAAGGTAACCGTACCACTTTCCGCGCCTGGTTTTTTTAGTTTCACGACGAAAAAATGGTCTAAAACGTGATCAATTTAACACCTTGCCGGTTGACCGTAAAGAAAGATGCGCTACATACAAGTGTAGCACCGTTTATTCTCTGTAAATTCCGTATTACGACGGCTTGAAGCGCCTGTCAGGAACCAGCGCCTGGCTACATTTTACGTTTTGCACAGGCATCGACGTTTCACCACAACACTGACATCGCTCCGGCAAGGATGTTAGGATGGATCATGGATGATAATGACGGTAACAAGCATGTTAGACAATGTTTTAAGAATTGCCACACGCCAAAGCCCACTTGCACTCTGGCAGGCACATTATGTCAAAGACAAATTGATGGCGAGCCATCCAGGGCTGGTGGTTGAACTGGTGCCGATGGTAACGCGCGGCGATGTGATTCTTGATACGCCGCTGGCGAAGGTTGGCGGAAAAGGCTTATTTGTGAAAGAGCTGGAGGTCGCGCTCCTGGAAAACCGTGCCGATATCGCCGTGCATTCAATGAAAGATGTGCCGGTTGAATTTCCGCAAGGTCTGGGACTGGTCACCATTTGCGAGCGCGAAGATCCTCGCGATGCCTTTGTTTCCAATAACTATGACAGTCTGGATGCGTTACCCGCAGGCAGCATCGTCGGAACTTCCAGCTTACGCCGCCAGTGCCAACTGGCTGAACGCCGTCCGGATCTCATTATCCGTTCTCTGCGCGGCAATGTCGGTACTCGTCTGAGTAAACTGGATAATGGCGAATACGATGCCATTATTCTTGCCGTAGCTGGCTTAAAACGTTTAGGACTGGAGTCTCGCATTCGTGCTGCGCTGCCGCCTGAAATTTCTCTTCCGGCAGTAGGACAAGGTGCTGTAGGCATTGAATGCCGCCTTGATGATTCGCGCACCCGCGAGGTACTCGCCGCGCTGAATCACCACGAAACTGCGCTACGCGTCACCGCCGAACGCTCCATGAATACCCGCCTCGAAGGCGGTTGTCAGGTGCCGATTGGTAGCTATGCCGAACTTATCAATGGCGAAATCTGGCTGCGTGCGCTGGTTGGCGCACCGGACGGTTCGCAGATTATTCGCGGTGAGCGCCGTGGTTCGCCGCAGGATGCCGAGCAAATGGGCATTTCGCTGGCGGAAGAGCTACTGAATAACGGCGCGCGCGAGATCCTCGCCGAAGTCTACAGCGGAGATGCGCCAGCATGAGTATCCTGGTCACCCGCCCATCTCCCGCAGGAGAAGAGTTAGTGAGCCGTCTGCGCGCACTGGGACAGGTGGCCTGGCATTTTCCGCTGATTGAGTTTTCTCCGGGTCGGCAACTGCCACAACTTGCCGACCAGTTGGCGGCACTGAGCGAAGGCGATCTGGTATTTGCCCTTTCGCAACATGCCGTTGCTTTTGCACAGTCACAGCTGCATCAGCAAGGTCTCAAGTGGCCCGCCCTACCCGATTATTTCGCCATTGGTCGCACTACCGCACTGGCGCTGCATACCGTGAGCGGACACGAAGTTCGTTATCCGCAGGATCGGGAAATCAGCGAAGTCTTGCTACAATTACCTGAATTACAAAATATTGC
This sequence comes from Escherichia sp. MOD1-EC6475, assembly GCF_003046645.1. NCBI lineage: Bacteria > Pseudomonadati > Pseudomonadota > Gammaproteobacteria > Enterobacterales > Enterobacteriaceae > Escherichia > Escherichia sp. MOD1-EC6475. The sequence goes on from NZ_PZKQ01000030.1 coordinate 47,565, forward strand.
AGGCAAACGTGCGCTAATTTTACGTGGCAACGGCGGTCGTGAGCTGATCGGGGATACCCTGACGGCACGCGGTGCTGAAGTCATTTTTTGCGAATGTTATCAACGATGCGCCATTCATTACGATGGTGCAGAAGAAGCGATGCGCTGGCAGTCTCGCGAAGTGACAACTGTCGTTGTTACCAGCGGTGAAATGCTGCAACAGCTCTGGTCGCTGATTCCACGATGGTATCGTGAGCACTGGTTACTACGCTGTCGACTACTGGTCGTCAGCGAGCGTCTGGCGAAACTCGCCCGGGAACTGGGCTGGCAAGATATTAAGGTCGCCGATAACGCAGACAACGATGCGCTTTTACGGGCATTACAATAACTCTCATAACAGGAAGCCATAATGACGGAACAAGAAAAAACCTCCGCCGTGGTTGAAGAGACCAGGGAGGTCGTGGACACCACGCCACAATCTGTCACAGTAGAAAAAAAGAGTAATAACAGTACTGCTCTAATTTTAAGTGCGGTGGCTATCGCTATTGCTCTGGCTGCAGGTGTCGGTTTGTATGGCTGGGGTAAACAACAGGCCGTCAGTCAGACGGCCACCAGCGATGTTCTGGCTAACCAACTCGCGGCTCTGCAAAAAGCCCAGGAGAGCCAAAAAACCGAGCTGGAAAGCATCATAAAACAACAGGCTACGCAGTTAGAGCAAGCAAATCGTCAGCAGGAAACGCTGGCCAAAAAGCTGGATGAAGTTCAACAAAAGGTCGCCACTATTTCAGGTAGTGACGCCAAAACCTGGCTGCTGGCGCAGGCTGATTTCCTGGTGAAGCTCGCCGGACGTAAATTGTGGAGCGATCAGGACGTCACTACCGCTGCGGCATTGCTGAAAAGCGCAGACGCCAGTCTGGCGGATATGAATGACCCGAGTCTGATTACCGTTCGCCGGGCAATTACCGATGATATTGCCAGCCTTTCTGCGGTCTCGCAGGTAGATTATGACGGCATCATCCTCAAGCTGAATCAGCTTTCTAATCAGGTTGATAACCTGCGTCTGGCCGATAATGACAGTGACGGTTCGCCGATGGATTCCGATGGTGAAGAGCTTTCCAGCTCCATCAGCGAATGGCGCATCAACCTGCAAAAAAGCTGGCAGAACTTTATGGACAACTTCATTACGATTCGCCGTCGTGATGACACCGCCGTACCGCTGTTAGCGCCGAATCAGGATATCTATCTGCGCGAAAATATTCGCTCTCGCCTGCTGGTCGCTGCACAAGCTGTGCCACGTCATCAGCAAGAGACTTACCGCCAGGCGCTGGAGAACGTCTCCACCTGGGTACGTGCTTACTACGATACTGACGATGCCACCACCAAAGCGTTCCTCGACGAGGTGGATCAGTTAAGTCAGCAAAATATCTCGATGGATCTCCCGGAAACCCTGCAAAGCCAGGCAATGCTGGAAAAACTGATGCAGACTCGCGTGCGCAATCTGCTGGCGCAACCAGTAACACCAGTAGCGGAGGCTGCACCTGCACCGCAAGCTGATACACCGGCAGCCGCGCCGCAAGGAGAATAACCATGCTAAAAGTGTTATTGCTCTTTGTGTTGCTGATTGCAGGCATCGTCGTCGGCCCAATGATTGCCGGACACCAGGGTTACGTGCTGATCCAAACGGATAACTACAATATCGAAACCAGCGTCACGGGACTGGCAATCATTTTGATTCTGGCGATGGTGGTGCTGTTTGCTATCGAATGGTTACTGCGACGGATTTTCCGCACAGGCGCACACACTCGCGGTTGGTTTGTCGGCCGTAAGCGTCGCCGCGCGCGTAAACAGACCGAGCAGGCGCTGCTGAAACTGGCGGAAGGCGATTATCAGCAAGTCGAAAAGCTGATGGCGAAAAATGCCGATCATGCTGAGCAACCCGTAGTGAACTATTTGCTGGCTGCCGAAGCCGCGCAACAGCGTGGTGATGAATCGCGCGCCAATCAGCATCTGGAACGCGCGGCAGAACTGGCGGGCAATGATACTATTCCGGTAGAAATCGCCCGCGTTCGCCTGCAACTGGCGCGTAATGAAAACCATGCGGCACGCCACGGCGTGGATAAGTTGTTGGAAGTAACGCCACGCCATCCAGAAGTATTACGTCTGGCTGAACAGGCTTATATCCGCACGGGCGCATGGAGTTCGCTACTGGACATCATCCCATCAATGGCGAAAGCCCACGTTAGCGATGAAGAACACCGCGCAGCACTGGAACAACAGGCATGGATTGGCCTGATGGATCAGGCGCGGGCTGATGACGGTAGTGAAGGCTTGCGTAACTGGTGGAAAAATCAAAGCCGGAAAACGCGTCATCAGGTGGCGTTGCAGGTGGCAATGGCGGAACACCTTATTGAATGTGATGACCATGACACCGCCCAGCAAATTATCATCGACGGCCTGAAACACCAGTATGACGATCGTTTGCTGCTGCCGATCCCACGCCTGAAAACCAATAATCCAGAACAACTGGAAAAAGTGCTGCGCCAACAGATCAAAAACGTGGGCGACCGTCCGCTGTTATGGAGCACATTGGGTCAGTCGCTGATGAAGCATGGCGAATGGCAGGAAGCATCCCTCGCCTTCCGCGCGGCGCTGAAACAACGCCCGGACGCTTATGATTATGCATGGCTTGCCGACGTGCTGGACAGACTGCACAAACCGGAAGAAGCCGCCGCGATGCGCCGAGACGGTTTAATGCTAACGTTACAGAATAACCCGCCGCAGTAATCCTTTCTCACCTGGAGGCACAGAGCCTCCGGACCTTTCCTGAAGGGATAAAAAAACGCCTGCTCTTATTACGGAGCAGGCGTTAAAACAGGTCTGTATGACAACAAGTGGGTGCTTCACTCAACGTTGTGTCCATGGTGTCTGATGAGGCAAAAGCGACATCTGTCAGTGGACGATAAGCACCGTAAACGGCTCTGCGTCATTCCGGAGTTTATGAGGCACTAAGGCGAACATAAGAAATGGAATGAGCATCTACTCAATCATTATGCCATACAGGACAAGGAAATAACATCCTTTAATACTTGTTATGAGATAATTCTGCACCCTGTTTTCATTCACTTGCAATAATTACATTGGTGAATGTTATCTCAAATCTGGCAGCCTTTGGTTATATACTTCATGAATAGTTAAAGTCGTTAAATAGGCAATATAAATATTAATTGAATTCAAAATCAAAATAGCATCAATAATCAATATTATATAATAAACCAGCCTTACATATCCGCCACACTGGAGGTAGGATTGAAAATGCTCTCCTGATATTCATATTTATTTCCACGGTATATAAATAATATATTTCCATAAATTATTTATATGATTATTTTATCAGGGAGAGGGATCTCAATTATCAATGCTTAATTACGTCGTCGTTTTGATGACAGGAAACCGGAGCATTTCGCATGGAAATTTCTTTTTCACCCAAACTTCTTGTTATTGCTGTTGCCACTGCTATTCCCCTTATGGCCAGTGCAGCAGATACCCCGTCAACTGCCACCGCACGCAAAGGCTTTGCCGGATACGATCACCCAAATCAATATCTGGTTAAACCGGCAACCCAAATTGCCGATAATATGATGCCGGTAATGCAGCACCCGGCGCAGGATAAAGAAACCCAGCAGAAACTGGCAGAACTTGAGAAAAAAACCGGTAAGAAACCGAACGTGGTTGTTTTCTTGCTGGACGATGTGGGCTGGATGGACGTTGGCTTTAACGGCGGCGGCGTGGCGGTGGGTAACCCAACGCCAGACATTGACGCCGTTGCCAGCCAGGGGCTGATTTTAACGTCTGCTTATTCACAACCCAGTTCTTCACCAACCCGCGCAACGATTCTCACTGGACAGTATTCCATCCACCACGGCATTTTGATGCCGCCGATGTACGGACAACCTGGCGGTCTGCAAGGGTTAACGACACTACCGCAACTGCTGCATGATCAAGGCTATGTCACTCAAGCCATCGGGAAATGGCACATGGGGGAAAACAAAGAGTCGCAGCCGCAGAACGTCGGCTTCGATGATTTCCGTGGCTTCAACTCAGTGTCCGATATGTATACCGAATGGCGCGATGTTCACGTAAATCCGGAAGTCGCCCTGAGCCCGGATCGTTCTGAATACATCAAACAATTACCGTTCAGCAAAGATGACGTTCATGCCGTGCGCGGCGGTGAGCAAAAAGCCATTGCCGACATTACGCCGAAATATATGGAAGATCTGGATCAACGCTGGATGGAATATGGCGTTAATTTCCTCGATAAAATGGCAAAAAGCGACAAACCTTTTTTCCTCTATTACGGCACTCGCGGCTGTCACTTTGATAACTACCCGAACGCAAAATATGCGGGAAGTTCTCCGGCGCGCACCTCTTACGGCGACTGTATGGTTGAGATGAACGATGTGTTCGCCAACCTGTATAAAGCACTGGAGAAAAACGGTCAGCTCGATAACACGCTGATTATCTTTACCTCCGATAATGGCCCGGAAGCCGAAGTGCCACCACACGGTCGCACACCGTTCCGTGGCTCTAAAGGTTCGACCTGGGAAGGCGGCGTCCGCGTACCGACTTTCGTGTACTGGAAAGGCATGATCCAGCCGCGTAAATCTGACGGTATTGTCGATCTGGCGGATATTTTCCCAACCGCGCTGGATCTGGCGGGTCATCCTGGGGCGAAAGTGGCAAATTTAGTGCCGAAAACCACCTTTATCGATGGCGTGGATCAGACTTCTTTCTTCCTCGGAACAAACGGTCAGTCCAATCGTAAAGCCGAGCACTATTTCCTGAATGGTCAACTTGCTGCCGTGCGTATGGATGAGTTCAAATATCATGTTCTCATTCAGCAGCCATATGCCTATACCCAGAGTGGATATCAGGGAGGATTCACCGGTACGGTAATGCAAACGGCGGGCTCTGCGGTGTTTAATCTCTATACCGATCCGCAGGAAAGCGACTCCATCGGCGTGCGACATATTCCGATGGGAGTACCGCTACAGACCGAAATGCATGCGTATATGGAGATCCTGAAAAAATATCCACCACGCGCGCAGATTAAATCTGACTAAGCCGCTACCTTTGCCGGATGCGATGCTGATGCATCTTATCCAGCCTACAGAACGCTGCAATTTATTGAATTTGCACGATCATGTAGGCACCGGCAAGCAACCGCAGCGGCCTCCAAATGGCCGCTTTTTACTTACTCACTACCATCAAATGTGCCTGCATAATATCGCTGGCCGGGCGGCCGTGCGCCAGCAAATCAGCCATTGCTTTAAGATATGGCGGTAGATGGCGGAAATAACGCTGATACCCGGCACATAAATAATTCAGCCCCGGTTTGCCGCTGGTATCGAGCATAAAGCGGTGTTTCGGGCAACCTCCCCAGCACGCTTTTAACACGTTGCAACTTCGACACTGCGCCGGCAACTGCTTAAATTTATCTTCACCGAACGCCTGCTGTTGCGGGGAATCGATCATTTCTGCAACTGTCTGCTGAAGCATATTCCCCAGTCGATATTGTGGATAAACATAGTGATCGCAGGCGTAAACATCGCCGTTGTGCTCAATAATCACCGAGCGCCCACAGGTCGGCTGATGATGGCAAACTGCGCCCGGCGCACCGACAAAATTGGCAAACGCCCATTCGATATTCATCACGAAAATCTTGCCGACGTCGCGTTTGATCCAGTGGTCGAAAATCGCCACCAGAAATTCACCAAATTCATCGGGGCGCACCGACCATTCCGTCAGTTCCCCCTGAATATCACCAGGCGCATGTAGTTTCAGTCCATCGCGGGCAGCTGTTTCATCAGCCAGGCGCTCGACCACCGGAATAAACTGGATGAATTCGACTCCCGCATCGCACAAAAAATCATAAACCTGTAACGGTTGCTGCGCGCTGGTGCGGTTGACGCAGGCCAGAACGTTATAATCAACGTGATATTTTTGCAGTAATTTAAGTGCGCGCATCACCAGCTTATGTGTTGGTCTGCCGCCTTTGGTCACGCGATATTGATTATGGATCTCAGCCGGACCATCCAGCGATAAACCGACCAGGAAATGATTTTCTGCCAGAAATGCACACCATTCATCATCGAGCAGCACGCCGTTAGTCTGGAAGCTGTTACTTACCTTCCTGCCAGCACCATATTTCGCCTGTAGCGCCACTGCACGGCGGTAAAAATCCAGCCCGAGTAACGTTGGTTCGCCGCCCTGCCAGGTAAAAGCCACTTCGTTTTGGGGTTCGCTGGCAGCAATATAGTGACGGACATACGCTTCAAGCGTGTCATCGTCCATATGCGTGACTGGCTTTTCGCGGTAAATGGATTGTTTTTCGAGATAAAAACAGTAGTCACAGTTCAGATTACAATCTGAACCGCTCGGTTTCGCCATTACGTGAAAAGCACGCGTCGGAACCTGTTGCAGCATAGTCGCTCCTTGCCTGAAGTCGTCCTTCGATGAATTTAAGGGCGAAATAATACCGTTTGGCAATGATTAACTACGGGCGTTTATTGCGAAGGGTGAGTGATGGAATGCACAGAAAACAAAAAACCCCGCCGAAGCGGGGTTCAAAATTGGTCGGCGAGAGAGGATTCGAACCTCCGACCCACTGGTCCCAAACCAGTTGCGCTACCAAGCTGCGCTACTCGCCGAAATACTGCTTTTTGAATTTTTAGTTCAATTCTTTAAAGTCGTGGTGCGAGGGGGGGGACTTGAACCCCCACGTCCGTAAGGACACTAACACCTGAAGCTAGCGCGTCTACCAATTCCGCCACCTTCGCATTGTCACAACTTCTAATAATGGGGTGGCTAATGGGATTCGAACCCACGACAACTGGAATCACAATCCAGGGCTCTACCAACTGAGCTATAGCCACCACTACAAATCTTGTTACGCGGTATTACTACCACCGCAGCTCAAGCGCCGGGACTAAATGGCGCGCCCGACAGGATTCGAACCTGAGACCTCTGCCTCCGGAGGGCAGCGCTCTATCCAGCTGAGCTACGGGCGCTTAGCGCCGTTGCGGGGGTGGATAATACGGACTTCCCACCCCTCTGTCTAGTCCCTTTTTAAATAAAATGCGCGTTTGGTTACGGTTTGTGCATTTTGCTGCTTATTCCTCCAGTTTATGCACTTTACCGTGGCGATTAAGGCCAAAAACTTTATAAATTGCCGTCACCGCCAGCATGAAGATGATGCCGACAAACAGCGACATACGGGTATCTTCATTAAAGTACATGCCGATCAAAACGCAAATCAGGAATGCCATTGTTACGTAATTGGCCCACGGGAAGAGAATGGAGCGGAACGGATGGCTGGCAATCGCCGCTTTGTGCGCACGACGAAAACGCAGCTGACTAATCAGGATCACAAACCACGGCACCATCCCCGGAAGAACGCTGGCGCTGTAGACGTAAACAAACACACGCTGTGGATTGGGGATGATGTAGTTCAGGCATGAACCAATCAACAGAATGGCTATTGATACCGCCACACCCGCAACCGGTACGCCGTGACGAGAAACTTTCGCCATCGCCGCCGGTAACTGACGGTTTTTCGCCAGCGCGTAGAGCATACGTCCGCAACTGTACATGCCACTGTTACAGCCAGAGAGTGCCGCCGTCAGCACCACAAAGTTGATAATGCCCGCCGCTGCGGTAATGCCAATTTTGGCGAAAGTCAGTACGAACGGACTACCGTTGCTGCCAATTTCATTCCACGGGAAGATGGTGACGATAACGAAAATCGCGCCTACGTAGAAAATCAGGATCCGCCACAGCACTTTGCCTACGGCACTGCGCAGCGTCACCTGCGGATTCTTCGCTTCACCGGCAGTAATGCCAATCAGCTCCACGCCCTGGTAGGACGCCACCACAATACACAGAGCGGTCAGGAACCCTTTCCAGCCACCCGCAAAGAAACCGCCATGCTCTGTGAGATTGCTAAAACCAATCGACTGTCCGCCATTGCCAAAGCCAAAGAAAATCACGCCCAGGCCAATGACAATCATCACGATAATCGTAGTGACTTTGATCATCGCGAACCAGAACTCGATTTCGCCGTACAACCGCACCGCCGCCAGATTCGCCAACGCCACCAGCGCCACCGCGATCAATGCCGGTATCCACTGCGCCATCTCCGGGAACCAGAACTGGACGTAGACGCCGATGGCGGTAATTTCTGAAATCCCCACCGCCATCCACATAAACCAGTAAGACCAGGCGGTAAGATAGCCAAAGAACGGGCTCATATAACGATGCGCGTAAACGGCGAACGAACCGGTAACCGGTTCGAGGAACAACATTTCGCCCATTGAACGCATGATAAAAAAGACGAACAGCCCGGCGATGATATAGGCCAACAATACGGATGGCCCTGCCCATTTCAGGGTACTGGCAGCCCCCATAAACAAGCCAACGCCAATGGTGCCCCCCAGGGCGATGAGTTCGATATGTCGAGCTTCCAGCCCACGCTGTAGCTCTGGTTTGTTATCTGCCATAAATCCTCGTGTTGTGTTTGCATGTTTTTCCGGTGTTACCGGTTATCGTTATGGGTACATCGAGTGTTGCGAATGTTTTCGTAATTTAGAAGAAATGGCAAATGAAGCATTAAGAATTTGAATGTTTTGTGTAATAAAACAGCAGGCAGGCGACGGAGTGACCACTCCGTCGCTTTACAGAAAGGAAAATTAGAGGTTACCGGTGTAGTGCCAGCGTAAATAGCGCAGTAAACGGAGCTGGCGTTTAATGCGGCTTGGCTGCGAAAGCAGGCGATAGAGCCACTCCAGCCCCAGTTTTTGCCAGATTTTCGGTGCGCGTTTCACATGACCAGCAAAGACATCGTAAGTCCCGCCAACGCCCATATACAGCGCATCTGGATGCACCAGACGGCAGTCACGCATGAAGATCTCCTGCTTGGGAGATCCCATCGCAACGGTGACGATTTGCGCTCCACTGGCATGAATGCGTTCAAACAGCGCCTGACGCTGCTCGGGTTTAAAATAACCATCCTGACTACCAACGATATTCACATTCCACTGGTTGCGCAATTTAGCTTCAGTTTGCGCCAGCACTTCAGGTTTACCGCCAACAAGAAATACTGGCGTCCCTTCTTTTCCTGCGCGCGCCATCAGCTCTTCCCAGAGATCGGCTCCGGCAACGCGGGAAACCTGTGCCTGTGGGTACTTTTTCCGTACCGAACGCACAACGCTAATACCATCGGCATATTTAAATTCGGCAGCGTTAATTAACTCCCTGACCTCGGCGTTATCTTCAATGGTCAGCATTTTTTCGGCATTAATGGCAACCAGCGTTCCCTGCTTAAGCTGCCCGTCAGCGAACAGATAATCGAGGGCGTGCTGCATATCACGCCAACCGATCAACGGTAAGCCACGTAGCGTATAGGTCGGTGCCGTGGTGTTGTTATTCATTGTTATCCTTCAACCCGCGTCCGGAGCGATGATTTTGTGCGTTTATGAATGAGTCCGGCGCTTTCAAAAAGCCAGTACAACAGTTTTGCGATCATCAGACATGCGCCGAAGACCACGATAAAAAAGACCACGCGTGAGACAAACGAATCCAGCCCTTCGCGCGCCAGTACAATCATATTAAAGATCGCCCCGAAGCAGAAACTGTGCAATATCGCGGCCTTATAACGATTGGTTTCGCGGTTGCCCAGCTCATACAGCCAGTCGAACCATTTAATGATCAGTCCAACTACAATCGCCCCCAGAGGAATAAACAGCGCGCCGCCCATAACAACCAGTGAACCAATAAGCGTAGGCGAGATTGCCAGGCCGGAGTGATTGTTCAGCACTTCCCAGGTGAAATAGTTGGCAGAATTCAGCACCATGCTCGGGCGTCCCGGCCACAACCAGGAAGGAATAAAGACATAGAAATCGCGGACAATCGGCGCCAGCCCCTGGAAGTCAATGTTGTCGTAGTTCTGCAACAGCAACGCCAGATTCTCCCACGGCGAGAAGGTGTCGCGGGTGAGATAGAGAAACGTATAGAACGCCTCATCGCCGCTAACGTTCATTCCATAGCGTTTAAGCGCCAGCCAGAACATGCCAACAATCCCCAGCACGCCTGCCGCCGCCAGCATCCACAACGAAATCCAGCCGCGAATAATGCCAATAAACAGGAAGATAGCGAATGCGATGATGATATTGGCGCGAGTACCGCCGACAATCATATAAGTCAGCAAGCCAAATGCGACCGTGCTGACGAGGAAAAACAGCCACGCTTTGCTGTCCTGGCGCAGAAAGTAGACCACCAGCATCGCCGGGATGAAAAAGTAAAAGAAGCGTTTTAACGCCACGCCGGAGACTTCACTGGAGAAGATCTGACTGTAGGAGTTAAGCCGGAACAGCAAAAAGCCGTTGTGCATGAAGAAGATGCCGACGCTTACCAGCGCGATGCCCATCAGGATCACCCACGTAAGATTGGTCTCCACGCGGTTCATGGTAAACAGCGGACGGCGCGGTACAACAGCAACGCGTTTGCGTAGGCGGGTTTTGTAGGTGGCATAGTAAACCGCGTAGAAACAGCCCGCAGAAAGCAACGCCTGCAACAAGATTTCTGGCGGCGCGACACCAACATCAAAGCGAAATACCAGCACGCTGGTCAGCGGGAAGCCGAAGAAAAAGGTGAGCAAAAACAGCAATGAGAAGAAGACATTGAAGTTAAAGCGCACACGGCGAAACTCAAACCAGGTCAGCGTGGCAATAAACAGCGTGCAGAGCAGCCAGACAACAAACAGGCCACTGAATTGCAGCAGACTCATGCAACCTCCCCGGCGGCAATAGCCAACGCCCGCTGCCAGCCTTGCAGATAGTTCGGGCTAAAGAAGGCAATGGTGTTTTTATCCACCGACGCCAACTGGCGCTGCGCTTCACGCACAATATCCTCGTTGAGATCGTCGGTAGTAAACAGCACCGGTAAATGCTGTTCCGTCATATCCTGCCAGAACGGATTTTCCCGGTTAAGTACGCAGGGAATGCCTGCCTGAATCAGCAAACACAGAGTACCAATGCCCTGCTGGCGGGCAAAAATAAAGTAGCCGAGATCGCACTGGCGAAGTAGCGCCAGATAGGCGTCAAAATCCAGTTTTTCGCTCAGAATTTGCAGATTTTCTTCGCTGAACAGTTTCAGTCCTGCCTGACGAACTTCGTTAATATACGCATCGTTGTTGGGCGGATATCCCATCGGCACCACCACTTTTACCGTATCGCCAAACTGCTGATGAACAGCATTTAAGGCGGCGATGTGTTCATTGCTACGATCGCCGGAGTTCCCCACCAGAATGGTCATTTTCCCTTCACGTTGCCGATCGTTCGCCATCGTATTGAGAGAAGGATCCATCCGGGTTGGGAAGTAAATCAGTTCGCCCCGCACCTTAGGATGCGTTTTAGCAAAAAAGCTCAAATCACCGCGAGTGGCAAATACGCAGCCAACTCGCTTTTGTGCCAGTCGGCGGACAGGATAGAAAAGTTTGAATTTCAGCCCGCTGGAAACCTCATAGAGATCTGCACCCCAGATATGCCAGTAAAACTGGCTGGGTTTGATACCACCACTCAGCAACGCCAGCCATAGCGCGGTGTTGAACTGACCGTGGAAGAAAAATCGCTGCTGGCGGTTAGCTTTCGCCTTTGCGATGACCGCTTCTGCCAGGGATTTTTTACCAGGGTAAAATTGCACAGAAAGCGCCGGACAGCTGTCACTTAAGCCGTCGTCCTTGCCAGCAACCATAAACTCGCGCGCGTGCTCGCTCGTCGCGGCCAGCGCGTCGTTGAAAAACCGTAGAACGGTTTGGTTATGGTGAGGGATATCCGATCCCAGTACGTGAATCAGTACAGTCATGCCCGCCTACGCCAGAGTAAAAACACGCCACAACAAAGAGAGAAATAGACGATATAAGTTGCCATATAAGCCTGCGCCGCGCCCAGAGCACCATGCGCGGGGATCAACCAGTGGGCAAATACCATCAACAAAGTGAACTGGCTGACTTCCGCCAGAATATAAAACCGCAGCGATGCTTTGGCGATCACTAGATAACCAAAGACATAAGCGCCCACTTTCAATACATCGCCTACCAACTGCCAGGCAAAGAGATCGCGCATGGCGGTAAATTTATTCGACAACAACAGCCAGATAGCAAAATCGCGCAGCAGCCAGACGGTAAAACTCGCCGCCGCCACTGCCGGTAAGACGAATTTCAGCGATTTAACCACTTCCCGGGTGATATCGCGCTTTTCCGTTAGCCGCGACAACGTGGGCAGCAAATATACGCTGAACGATGCCGTAATAAATTGCAGGTAGGCATCGGAAATACTGCTCACCCCTTGCCAGATCCCCACTTCATCCCAGCTGTATTGCGCCGCCAGCAGTTTACGCATCATGATGTAAGCAACGGGCAAGGTCACCGACGTAATCATCGCCATGAACGTGAACTTACTCAACTGCCCAGCCAGACCATTATCCCAGCTGGGTTTCAGATAGCTTAACGGGATTGCACCACGCTTAATTAACATGATGACGGCAGGAATCACCACCAGCGCAGGAATCAACGCCAGACCCAGCAACGCGCCTTCATAGTCGCCCAAACGGTAACTGACGTAATAGGCGATAACGCCAATCAAGCTGCCGACAATCAGCGATAACGCATTACCTGCGGCATCGCGAAAGCCTTTCATCAACGCCAGTAACAGGTTGCCCCAGGCGATCCCCATTTGCACCAACGCCACTAAACGCACCAGCCCTTGATAGTCGGTATTACCAAACAATCCCTGGCTGATTGGCGCAGCTGCCAGCACAAAAACCAGCGCCATCAGCGTGGAAAAGCCAAGCACCATCGCGGATGAAGTACCGACCACTCGGCGCAACTGCTGCGGATTATCATGGTACTGGGCAACGTATTTGGTTACGCCGTTAAAGATGCCCGCCCCAGCAAGCACGCCGAGCACGGTAATCAACTGGCGGAAATTTGCCGCCAGTCCCAGCCCAGCCGGACCAAATGATACCGCCAGCAACTTACCGACCAGTAATCCGGCGCCAATCTTGACCAGCGTACTGGCCGCCGTCCATAAGGACGCTTTTGCCAGCGACATATCAGGAGAAGTAGTTCAACAAGGTCGCAATTACCGTGCGTTGATTGACGGGCGACAAATTGTAGAACAGAGGAAGGCGCAGCAGGCGCTCGCTCTCTTTGGTGGTGTAGCGATCTTCGCCGTGGAACTCACCAAAGCGTTCACCCGCAGGGCTTGCGTGTAGCGGAATATAATGGAACACCGCCATAATTTCCGCTTCTTTCAGGAAGTTAATCAATGCGCTCCGGTCATCATTATCCCGCAGCTTAATGTAGAACATATGCGCGTTCTGCACGCAGCCATCTGGAATCGACGGCAATTCGATACGCCCGGCTTTCGCCAGAGGTGCTAACGCATCGTAGTAGTTTTGCCACAACGCCAGACGTTGCTGGTTGATACGTTCGGCGGCTTCCAGTTGCGCCCACAGGTACGCAGCTTGCAGATCGGACATCAGATAGCTGGAACCAATATCACGCCAGGTATATTTATCGACCTGACCACGGAAGAACTGGCTGCGGTTAGTGCCTTTTTCACGGATGATCTCGGCACGTTCAATCAACGCTTTATCGTTAATCAGCGTCGCACCACCTTCACCGCCCGCCGTGTAGTTTTTGGTTTCATGGAAGCTAAAGCAGCCAATATGACCAATGGTTCCCAGCGCACGCCCTTTGTAAGTGGACATCACGCCCTGCGCGGCATCTTCCACCACAAACAGGTTATGCTTTTTCGCCAGCGCCATAATGGTGTCCATTTCACAGGCCACGCCCGCGTAATGTACCGGCACGATAACGCGCGTTTTGTCGGTGATCGCCGATTCAATAAGCGTTTCGTCGATGTTCATGGTGTCCGGGCGGACATCCACAAAGACGATTTTTGCTCCACGCAGCACGAAGGCGTTGGCGGTGGAGACAAAGGTGTAGCTCGGCATGATCACTTCATCGCCCGGCTGGATATCGAGCAGCAGCGCCGCCATCTCCAGCGAAGCGGTGCAGGACGGCGTCAGCAGCACTTTGGCACTACCAAAACGTTGCTCCAGCCACTGCTGGCAGCGACGGGTAAAACCGCCATCGCCGCACAGTTTGCCGCTACCCATTGCCGACTGCATATAGTCGAGTTCGGTTCCTACCACCGGCGGTGCGTTAAATGGAATCATGTGATCACCTGTATAACCAGTACGCGGTGCTTTCTACATTCGCACCACTTTGTATGTATCGTTTAAGCGCGGCGGTGTTGCCCATCTGGGTCGCCACCCGCAATGTTTTTTTACCGCGAGCATACGCCCAGTTTAGTGCCGCTTGCATCAGCTGCGCACCGGAGCCACGGCCTGCCAGCAAGCCAATGCGCGCGTCAGTGGCATTCAATTCTCGTAGAGAAACATAGCCACAAATATCACCAGACGCTGAGCGTAAAATCAGGCATTGATGATCAAAAGTGCCGCGTACGGCGTTTTCAATCCACTGTGCATAAAAGCGGCCACTGGCGTCAGGCGCATACCACGGCGCACGAAAACGGCTTTGCGCAAATGCCTCACTGGCTAACTGGCGTAGCACTGGAATATCTGTCTCTTGTGCCACTTCTGCGTCGCTATCACTTGCGTTGTTCACGGGCAGTACCAAATCAACTTCCCCCTCAACCAGTGAGAATCCCAGTTGTTGCAAGGCGTCCAGCTCATCGGTATTTGATGCGGCAATTTTGGCCTGCACCCGTGACCACGGCGCTAAGGCGTCTGACGTCAGGAGTGGCGCGTCAGGACTAATGCGCACAATGGCGCTGTTGACACCAAAGAAGGTGTTTTCCCAGGTTAGTGGTTCAATTCTGGCGCGAATGGGCATTGTGTGACTCCCTCAAAACAGTCATTCACTGTAATCAGCGCCAGACCCCTTTGGTATCCACGACATACTGCTGTTTAACATGTTCGCCGCTAATGGCTTTGAACTGACTGTGATCGACCAGCATCACCAGCACATCTGCCGTTGCCAGTGCGTCGTCAAGCTGCGCCAGAGTGCAAAGTCCGATCAGTTTTTTCGGCAACTGGTGAATATTCGGTTCAACAACCAGCGTTTCACCGCTGTGCCATTGAGCGATCAGTTCAGCGATTTCCATTGCCGGACTTTCGCGCAGATCATCAATATTCGGTTTAAACGCCAGACCAAAGCAGGCAATTTTCAGCTCGCTGGCGCGTTTATCCGTAGCGGACTGGCAGTCGGCAACCACCGCTTTGACCTGATCGATAACCCAGAAAGGTTTGTTGTCATTCACTTCGCGCGCGGTACGGATAAGCCGCGCCTGCTGCGGGTTCTGTGCCACGATAAACCACGGATCAACTGCAATACAGTGACCACCCACGCCAGGCCCAGGCTGAAGAATATTGACTCGTGGATGGCGATTCGCCAGGCTAACCAGTTCCCAGACGTTAATCCCCTGATCGGCACAAATCAGCGATAGTTCGTTAGCAAAAGCAATATTCACATCGCGGAAGCTGTTTTCAGTCAGCTTACACATTTCCGCCGTCCGCGAGTTAGTGACGACACACTCACCTTCGAGGAAAATTTTGTATAATTCGCTGGCGCGCGCAGAACAAACCGGCGTCATACCGCCAATCACACGGTCATTTTTAATCAACTCGACCATCACCTGCCCCGGCAACACGCGTTCCGGGCAGTAAGCAATGTTGACGTCCGCCTGCTCGCCCACTTGCTGCGGGAAAGTCAGATCTGGACGCATCTCTGCTAACCATTCTGCCATCTTCTCAGTTGAGCCCACCGGCGAGGTGGACTCAAGGATCACCAGCGCGCCTTTTTTCAGTACTGGCGCAATGGAGCGGGCAGCCGATTCGACGTAAGTCATATCCGGTTCATGATCGCCTTTAAACGGCGTAGGTACAGCAATCAGCCAGGCATCCGCCTCAACCGGCGTTGTGCTCGCTCGTAAAAAACCACCTTCTACGGCAGTTTTTACCACACTCGCCAAATCAGGCTCGACGATATGGATTTCGCCACGATTGATGGTATCAACCGCTTGTTGGTTGATATCGACACCAATCACCTGTTTTTGCCGGGAGGCAAACGCTGCCGCCGTTGGCAGCCCAATGTAACCCAGTCCAATGACAGAAATGGTCGCAAAACTCATAGTGATATCCGATTATTTTTTAACGCTTCCAAAATGCGAGAGCATGCCTGACCATCACCATACGGGTTATGGGCGCGGCTCATAGTTTGATATTCATTTTCGTCTTTTAAAAGACGCGTCACTTCCTCGACAATTCGTTGCTTATCCGTGCCGACCAGACGCACCGTACCCGCAGTCACCGCTTCCGGACGTTCAGTGGTATCGCGCATCACCAGCACCGGTTTACCCAGTGAAGGCGCTTCTTCCTGAATACCGCCAGAGTCAGTCAAAATCAACCAGGCGTGGTTCATCAGCCAGACAAACGGTAAATACTCCTGGGGATCGATCAGAATGACATTTTTCACATGCCCCAGAATGCGGTTTACCGGTTCTCTGACGTTCGGGTTGAGATGTACCGGATAGACAATCTGGATGTCCTGATGAGTGGTGGCGATTTCTGCCAGTGCGTGGCAAATTTCTTCAAAACCACGACCGAAGCTCTCACGTCTGTGACCGGTCACCAGAATCATCTTCTTATCGGGGTCGATAAACGGGTAATTTTCCGCCAGTTCAGAACGCAGCGTATCGCTGCTCATCACTTGGTCGCGCACCCACAGCAAGGCGTCGATAACGGTATTGCCGGTGATAAAGATTCGGCTATCAGCGACGTTTTCACGCAGCAGGTTTTGCCGCGAGGTTTCAGTAGGGGAGAAATGGTACATCGCCAGATGACCGGTCAGCGTGCGGTTAGCCTCTTCCGGCCAGGGTGAATAGAGATCGCCCGTACGCAGTCCGGCCTCTACGTGACCAACAGGAATACGCTGATAAAACGCCGCCAGACTGGTGGCCAGCGTCGTGGTGGTATCGCCGTGTACCAGCACCACGTCCGGTTTGAACTCGGCAAGAATAGGTTTTAATCCTTCAAGAATTCGACAGGTTATCTCTGTCAGGCCCTGTCCTGGCTGCATTATGTTGAGATCGTAGTCAGGTACAATGGAAAAGAGTTTCAGCACCTGATCGAGCATCTCCCGATGCTGCGCAGTGACGCAAACTTTAGCCTCAAAAAAAGGATCTTTTGCCAACGCATGCACCAGCGGCGCCATCTTGATGGCTTCCGGGCGCGTACCAAATACAGTCAGTACTTTCACATCGATTCTCTTTGAATAAGCGGCGAGCGCCTTTGCGCTCACCGCAGCTGTGTTGCTATTTCGAGCAACGGCGGGTTAATGCGACACCAGCCCCGATCAGCCCCCCGACAATGCCCCACATAATCATCAGGAAGGCACGACGTGGGCTATCGCGTTTTACCGGTTCTTCCGGCGTACGCAAATAGCGATAGGTCTGAAAACGCGGATCCAGGGTTGGACCTACATTAAGGGTGTTTAACATGGCCCGATTCTGATCATAGTCGAGATCAAAGGCCGGACCGACGGCCTGTAAGTTTTCTAACCGCGCCTGCAGCATAGGGCGACCCAGCAAAAACATTTCTGAATCAGGCAATTCATCCGCAGGGACATCTGTCGCACTACGAGAAATATTATGTTGCTCGGCGATTTTGAGCGCCTGCTCAATGCTGTTTACCCGGCGGTCGTAGATCGCTTTCGCCACTTCTTCCTGACGTTTCACCTGGGCTTTCATTTGGATAGTGCGTGCTGCCCATGCGCCTTTCAGCTCATCATTCAGATGGCTGGCAGCGCGCTGACTGGCAAATGCGACATATTGACGCAGCAGATTATTGGCATCAGGGGCAGTTTCGGCAATCAATTTAACGTTATCATTGATCGCGCGGGTGAAATCACCGGGAATAAACTGGATGTTGTTGATCATTTCATCCAGCAAAGCCGCATCAGCTTTACTGTTACCGACCATCCGCTGTTTGTAATAATCCGTCTGCAGCCAGAAATCGCGGCGGGTGTCCCACGACGCCAGCTGCATAACAAATTCTTTATAGGCTTCGTCCATGACCGATGGTTGGTCGGCAGGAGCCATGTTCGAACGGATGTCCAGGTTACGCAAAAACTGCTGCTGCGAGTAGTATCCCCCCAGCATATTCACCGTTGGACGATCGGTAATCGCCGTCGCGCTCCACTCCTGGCGGGCGAAAAATGTATATGCCAGCGCAATTAACGCAAACGCCAGCCCCATGCCAATAATCCACAGCTTCCCAGCCCACAAGGTACGAAACAACCCACGAATATCCAGTTCATTTTCAGCGTCTTCGGCTGGTTTCCCAGGCATTGGTTGCGTCATTACATCCTCGTTTATTTGGTTAAGTTGGGGCTGCCACCACGGTTTCTGCGCAGTCGGCGTTTCACACGCTTAATAAAGCGAGCAACCTTCCAGGCGCGCTTAATGCAATAGCCATAGAGGAAGAATGCTAGCAAAAAGAGCACCAGCATGACCCATTCAGGGACAAAATGAGAATATTCTGCCAACACGCCAATGGAGGCAAGCAGTGCAGCAGCAAGGGTAATCAGCACAAATGCCTGACGAGAAGTAAAGCCGGCGCGCATGATTAAATGATGAATATGCTGGCGGTCAGGAGAGAACGGACTCATGCCTTTACGCAGGCGACGATACATAATTGCCACCATATCCATTAGCGGAATGGCGATTATCCATAATGCAGTCACCGGGCTAATCGGATGCGTTTTGCCCTGGGTGGTTTCCAGCAGGATCCAGATTACGGTAAAACCAATCAGTGTACTGCCCGCATCGCCCATAAAGACTTTATAGCGACGTCCCAGAATACCGAGGTTGAGCATGATGTAAGGCAGGATGGCGGCGATCATCGCAAAGCACCAGATAGCGAGGCTGGTTTGCCCGTCGAACCACAAAATCATGCCAATTGCCGCAAATGAGACGCAGGATAAGCCGCCCAGCAAACCGTCAATGCCATCAACCATATTGAAAGCATTAATTGCCGCCCAGACTGCAAACAACGTCAGGAAATACCCAAACGGTCCGAGTACCATCTCCCAGTCGCCAAAAATATAGCCAAGGCTACTGAGATAAAGTTTGCCGAACACCATCATAATGATGCCAACAGCGGCCTGTATGGTGGCTCGGATTTTTACGCTGATATCAAAACGGTCATCCAGTGCGCCAATGAACACCAGGACGCCAGCGCAAGCCAGGTAGAGAGATGCATGCGGAATGTAATAATCGACAATTCCGAACGTAAAGCAAATCCCTGCATAAACTGAAATACCCCCAACGAGCGGTATCAATCCCTGGTGACGTTTGCGGAAGTTAGGTTTATCCACTAAACCGACTTTTTTTGCTACCTTGCGGGCAAAAAACAGAAACAGTGTCGTGAATAAAAAAATACTGATGAGATCAGTACTCACTGTCAGTAAATTCACAATGCATGCTCTCAGAGAAAATTATTAGCAGAAGTATACCCACGAAGACCTTTATTCAGAAGGGAAACTACTTTCTGAACCAATCAGACTTGTGTAAAAACCAACCACTCGCGACGAAAATCGTATAAAACACCCGCAAAAACCAGGAATTTTCCCACTATCACAGGCATGCTGCTAAGATTACAGATATAAAAGCAAAACGCCACGTAAACACGTGGCGTTTTTAGCATAAGACAAATTTATGAGCGTTTCATCATCTCAAAGAAATCGTCATTCGTCTTGGTCATCGCGAGCTTGTTAATGAGGAATTCCATTGCGTCGATTTCGCCCATTGGGTGAATGATTTTGCGCAGGATCCACATTTTCTGCAGCTCTTCCTGAGTGGTGAGCAGTTCTTCTTTACGCGTACCAGAACGGTTGTAGTCGATAGCCGGGAAGACGCGTTTTTCAGCGATCTTACGAGAGAGGTGCAGCTCCATGTTACCGGTGCCTTTAAACTCTTCGTAGATAACTTCGTCCATTTTTGAACCCGTATCGATGAGCGCCGTGGCGATGATGGTCAGGCTGCCGCCCTCTTCAACGTTACGCGCCGCACCGAAGAAGCGTTTCGGACGATGCAGTGCGTTAGCGTCCACACCACCGGTCAACACTTTACCAGAAGCCGGAACGACGGTGTTGTAAGCACGTGCCAGACGAGTAATAGAGTCAAGCAGAATGATAACGTCTTTCTTGTGCTCAACCAGACGTTTCGCCTTCTCGATCACCATTTCCGCAACCTGAACGTGACGGGATGCCGGTTCATCAAAGGTAGAAGCGACAACTTCCCCTTTAACCAGACGCTGCATCTCGGTTACTTCTTCCGGACGTTCGTCAATCAGCAGAACCATCAGCACACAATCCGGGTGGTTGTAAGCAATGCTCTGAGCAATGTTCTGCAGCAGCATGGTTTTACCGGCTTTCGGCGGTGCCACAATCAGACCACGCTGACCACGACCGATTGGCGAAGCCAGATCCAGCACGCGAGCGGTCAAATCTTCAGTAGAACCGTTACCACGTTCCATACGCAGACGAGAGTTTGCGTGCAGCGGAGTCAAGTTCTCAAAGAGGATTTTATTGCGGGCGTTTTCAGGTTTATCGAAGTTAACTTCATTAACTTTCAGCAGCGCAAAATAGCGTTCACCTTCTTTCGGCGGGCGAATCTTACCAGAGATGGTATCACCAGTGCGGAGGTTGAAACGGCGGATTTGGCTGGGAGAAACGTAGATGTCATCAGGACCGGCGAGGTAGGAGCTGTCTGCGGAACGGAGGAAACCAAATCCATCCTGCAATATCTCCAGTACGCCATCACCAAAGATATCTTCGCCACTCTTTGCGTGCTGCTTCAGGATGGCAAAAATAATGTCCTGCTTACGCATACGAGCCAGATTTTCCAGCCCCATATTTTCGCCGAGAGTGATCAGCTCAGAAACCGGCGTATTCTTTAATTCGGTAAGATTCATAGTGGTGTGAGTTCTTAAACTTGGGGTAAATCTCGAACTTAATGTTGTGAATGGTATGGCAGGATCATCCATGCCTGTTTACGGTCATCGACTCATGTCTTTTCGCTGTCTGGTCACAGGAAAGTACGCAGAACTGAAACGACAAGACGGATTGAGTGACAAACCAGAAATCTGTTCACTTCGCATTAGATAAAAACGGGAAGCGTTGGATATTACAAGATTCAAACTTAATAAGGTAAGTTTAATACGAAGTCAACATTAAGTTAGCATGGCTCACGCCGGGCGTCCAGTTTTTAGCGACAGGGCACCCGAACATGACGTTCCCTTATGCCAGATTGGCGTCGAGGAACTCTTTCAACTGACCTTTAGACAGCGCACCGACTTTCGTTGCCGCCACTTCGCCATTCTTGAACAGCAGCAGAGTCGGGATACCACGGATGCCATATTTCGGCGCAGTGCCAGGGTTTTGATCGATGTTCAGTTTTGCAACGGTCAGTTTGCCCTGATATTCGTCAGCGATTTCATCCAGAATCGGGGCGATCATTTTGCACGGACCGCACCACTCTGCCCAGAAATCGACGAGAATTGCCCCGTCCGCTTTGAGTACATCCGTGTCAAAACTGTCGTCAGTCAGGTGAATAATTTTATCGCTCATATATAACTCCACAGGAATAAGCCTGGCGTGTTGGTTTCGTTGTTGGTGTAACATTAACCAACTAAAGGTTGACTTTATTTCACCGGATACGCTTTCGTAAAGCAATAGTAAGCTGATATTCTATCACACTATGAGCAAAACACATTTAACAGAACAGAAGTTTTCCGACTTCGCCCTGCATCCGAAAGTTGTAGAAGCCCTTGAAAAAAAAGGGTTTCATAACTGTACGCCCATTCAGGCACTGGCTCTTCCGCTAACGCTGGAAGGTCGTGACGTAGCCGGGCAGGCGCAAACTGGTACCGGGAAAACGATGGCGTTTCTTACGTCTTCGTTTCATTACCTTCTCTCTCATCCCGCAATTGCCGATCGCAAGGTGAATCAACCGCGTGCCTTAATTATGGCACCGACGCGTGAACTTGCCGTGCAGATCCACGCCGACGCGGAGCCACTGGCACAAGCTACCGGCCTGAAGCTGGGTCTGGCTTACGGTGGCGATGGCTACGACAAACAGCTGAAAGTGCTGGAAAGCGGCGTTGACATCCTGATTGGCACCACGGGTCGTTTAATTGACTACGCCAAGCAGAACCACATTAACCTCGGTGCCATTCAAGTGGTGGTGCTGGATGAAGCCGATCGTATGTATGATCTGGGCTTTATTAAAGATATCCGCTGGCTGTTCCGCCGTATGCCGCCTGCAAACCAGCGCCTCAACATGCTGTTCTCCGCCACGCTTTCGTACCGGGTACGTGAACTGGCGTTCGAGCAGATGAATAACGCCGAATATATCGAAGTGGAACCGGAACAGAAAACGGGCCACCGTATTAAAGAAGAGCTTTTCTACCCTTCTAACGAAGAAAAGATGCGTTTGTTGCAAACGTTGATCGAAGAAGAGTGGCCAGACAGAGCGATTATTTTCGCCAACACCAAACACCGTTGTGAAGATATCTGGGGTCACCTGGCGGCAGATGGTCATCGTGTCGGTCTGTTGACGGGCGATGTGGCGCAGAAAAAACGCCTGCGTATTCTTGATGAATTTACCCGTGGCGATCTGGATATTCTGGTTGCTACCGACGTTGCTGCTCGTGGTCTGCATATTCCGGCAGTGACGCACGTCTTTAACTACGATTTGCCCGATGACTGTGAAGATTACGTTCACCGTATCGGTCGTACTGGCCGCGCAGGCGCAAGCGGTCACTCTATCAGCCTGGCGTGTGAAGAGTATGCATTGAATTTGCCTGCTATTGAGACCTATATTGGTCACTCAATTCCGGTAAGCAAATACAATCCAGACGCATTGATGACCGATCTGCCAAAACCGCTGCGCCTCACGCGCCCGCGCACAGGCAATGGTCCGCGTCGTACTGGTGCTCCGCGTAATCGTCGTCGTTCAGGTTAAATAAAATGTCATACTCAAAATCATTCAAACTGTATCAAGATGGCAAGAGAATGAATCCCGATGCGCTTATTGTAGCAAGTGATTCGGGTGAAAGAATGCAGCCAACGCAGAGACAGATTGAAGGATGAAGAATATGGGTTCCACCTCGTCGCTGTATGCAGCTATTGATCTCGGTTCAAATAGTTTCCATATGCTGGTAGTGCGCGAGGTGGCTGGAAGCATCCAGACGCTGACGCGAATTAAACGTAAAGTGCGTCTGGCTGCTGGCCTGAACAGCGAAAATGCCCTGTCTAATGAAGCAATGGAGCGCGGCTGGCAATGTTTGCGCCTGTTTGCTGAACGTCTGCAAGATATCCCACCATCGCAAATTCGCGTTGTCGCTACGGCGACGTTACGACTTGCCGTCAATGCCGGTGATTTTATTGCTAAAGCGCAGGAAATCCTCGGTTGTCCGGTACAGGTGATCAGCGGTGAAGAAGAAGCTCGCCTGATTTATCAGGGTGTTGCTCACACCACCGGCGGAGCCGATCAGCGCCTGGTCGTGGATATTGGTGGCGCCAGTACCGAACTGGTCACTGGCACAGGCGCACAAACCACGTCTTTGTTCAGCCTGTCGATGGGCTGCGTCACCTGGCTGGAACGCTATTTTGCCGATCGTAATCTGGGGCAGGAAAATTTTGATGCTGCAGAAAAAGCGGCACGCGAAGTGTTACGTCCGGTTGCCGATGAACTGCGATATCACGGCTGGAAAGTGTGCGTTGGCGCTTCCGGCACCGTGCAAGCATTACAGGAAATCATGATGGCGCAGGGAATGGATGAGCGCATTACCCTTGCGAAGTTGCAGCAACTGAAACAGCGCGCTATTCATTGCGGTCGGCTGGAGGAGCTGGAGATTGAAGGGTTAACGCTGGAGCGCGCATTAGTATTCCCGAGTGGTCTGGCGATCCTGATAGCCATTTTTACCGAGCTGAATATTCAGTGTATGACGCTGGCTGGCGGTGCTCTACGTGAAGGCCTGGTCTACGGCATGTTGCATCTGGCGGTTGAGCAGGATATTCGCAGTCGTACACTGCGTAATATTCAGCGCCGCTTTATGATTGATATTGATCAGGCGCAGCGCGTGGTCAACGTTGCCGCTAACTTGTTTGATCAGGTAGAAAAAGAGTGGCATCTTGAAGCGATTAGCCGCGATTTGCTAATCAGCGCCTGTCAACTTCATGAAATTGGCCTTAGCGTTGATTTCAAACAAGCGCCGCAACATGCCGCTTATCTGGTGCGTAATCTGGATCTTCCCGGTTTTACGCCTGCGCAGAAAAAGCTGCTGGCGACGCTATTGCTCAACCAGACGAATCCTGTCGATCTCTCATCGTTGCATCAACAAAATGCCGTACCGCCGCGCGTTGCGGAACAACTCTGCCGTTTACTGCGCCTGGCAATCATTTTTGCCAGCCGTCGCCGTGATGATTTAGTGCCGGAGATTACATTACAAGCCAACCATGAACAGTTGACCCTGACGCTGCCGCAAGGTTGGCTGGCTCAGCACCCGCTGGGTAAAGAAATTATCGATCAGGAAACTGAGTGGCAGAGCTATGTCCACTGGCCGCTGGAAGTGCTTTAACGTGTAATGTGCCGGATGCGATGCTGACGCATCTTATCCGGCAATAATTCCGCTTTCCGGTGCCGTGACCATCTAATCCAACCAGCCCCAGGCAAGACGAATGGCTATTTGCCTCGTTTTGCTGCCATCATCGCTTTCAGATTCGCCAGATGGCTTTGCCCTTTCTGCATCCGTTCTTCGGCGCTTACCACTTTGCGCTCTTGTTCCCAAATCAGATCATCCTGCGGTAATTCCAGCAGAAAGCGGCTCGGTTCCGGACGTACCAGTTCACCGTACTGACGACGCTCTTTACACAGCGTAAAGGTCAACTCTTTCTGAGCGCGGGTGATGCCGACATAGGCCAGCCGCCGCTCTTCATCGATATTATCCTCGTCGATGCTGCTTTGGTGCGGCAAAAATCCCTCTTCCATACCGACCATGTAAACATAGGGAAACTCCAGCCCTTTCGACGCGTGCAGAGTCATCAGTTGCACCTGATCAAGCTCTTCGTCACTCTCGCCACGCTCCATCATGTCGCGCAGAGTAAAGCGCGTCACCACCTGGGTGAGCGTCATCGGCTCATCCAGTTCGCTACCTTCCAGCATCTCCGTCATCCAGCTAAATAACTGGTTAACGTTCTTCATGCGCATTTCGGCGGCTTTCGGGCTGGGTGACGTTTCGTATAACCAGGATTCATAATCCATCCCGTGGATCAGATCGCGCACTGCGGCGATAGGCTCCCGCTCCGCCAGTCGCTGGATTTCCGCCAGCCAGTGAGTAAATCGGGTCAACGCTTCATAACCACGTCCACTCAGTGTCTGACTCAACCCCATATCAAAGCTGGCGGTAAACATACTTTTATTACGCGTCATCGCCCACTCGCCCAGCTTTTTCAGCGTCGCCGGGCCAATCTCTCGCTTCGGCGTGTTAACGATACGCAGGAACGCACTATCATCGTCCGGATTAGTCAGTACACGCAGATAAGCCAGCAAATCCTTGATTTCAGGGCGGGAGAAGAATGAAGTACCGCCGGATATTTTGTACGGGATGCGGTTTTGCATCAGGAATTTTTCAAACACCCGCGACTGATGGTTGCCGCGATAGAGAATGGCGTAATCTTTGTACTGTGTTTTGTTGACGAAGTGATGCGCAATCAGCTCGCCGGTAACGCGCTCGGCTTCATGTTCTTCGTTATTCGCGCTTAAAACTTTTAGTTCCGCGCCGTAGCCAAGTTCGGAGAACAGACGCTTTTCAAATACGTGCGGGTTATTGGCGATCAGGATGTTCGCCGCTTTCAAAATACGCCCGGAAGAGCGGTAATTCTGCTCAAGCTTAATCACCTTCAACGTTGGGAAATCCTGGCTCAATAGCACCAGGTTTTGCGGACGGGCACCGCGCCAGGAGTAGATCGACTGGTCATCGTCACCCACCACAGTAAAGCGTGCACGGCTACCCACCAGCAGTTTCACCAGTTCATACTGGCTGGTGTTGGTGTCCTGATACTCATCCACCAGCAGGTAGCGAATCTTGTTTTGCCAGCGTTCGCGTACTTCCTCATTGCGTTGCAGCAGCAACGTCGGCAATAAAATCAGATCGTCGAAGTCGAGAACATTGCACGCTTTCAGGTGCGCATCATACAGCCCATAACAATGGGCAAAAATGCGATCCCGCTCGCCTTTTGCCTCTGCCGCCGCCTGCGCAGGAGTTTTGAGATCATTCTTCCAGTTAGAGATGGTTGAGATCAGCTGTTGCAGCAGAACTTTGTCATCTTCAATCAGTCCTTCGGTCAGCTCTTTGAGCAAAGCCAGCTGATCGGTATCGTCAAACAGCGAAAAGTTCGCTTTCATCCCCAACGCCGCATACTCGCGTTTGATGATATCCAGCCCCAGCGTGTGGAAAGTGGAGATCATCAGCCCACGCGCCTCTTTGCGCCCCAGCGTCTGCCCGACACGCTCTTTCATCTCACGCGCTGCCTTATTGGTAAAGGTCACCGCCGCGATATGTCTCGCCTGATAACCGCAGCCACGGATCAGATGGGCGATTTTATTAGTGATAACACGAGTCTTGCCGGAACCCGCGCCCGCCAGCACCAGGCAGGGGCCGGTAACGAATTCGACAGCTTGTTGTTGGCCGGGGTTTAGACGCATAGGAGTATTGCTCAATCTTCGAACGGGGGGAGGATTGTAGCAGAATCGCATTTGAATGTGACCGAGTGTAAACCGCTAACCGGATAACGACTGATGTTTAAATCAGAGAGGAAAGGCCGAAACCGGAATTCATCGTGAATCCATTAGACTTAGAAAATATCGGGTCGTAACGTTGTGTTATTATTTTTCAGAGTTTACTAAGGAGAGGTTTACTCGTGGCGATTAATTTCAGCCCTAAGGTTGGTGAAATACTGGAATGCAACTTTGGTAACTATCCTGTTAGCCAGAATGGACAGATCAGTACGGCGTATTACGATGGCCGCATTCCACCTGAGATGATAAAAAACAGGCTGGTTGTCGTGCTCAATGGAAAAATTAATGGCAATGCATGTATCGTCGTTCCATGATCAACCACTCGCGACCATGACAAGTTAAATCGTGGAATGCATGTTGAAATAGCCAGTAATGTTATCAATGACCTGCAATTCTTTGATCAGCAGATACGTTGGGCCAAAGCCGACCTGGTACAACAAGTCAGTCGAAATCAATTAAACAGAGCAAGGACTTATAGAGGGTATCTTAATCAATGTTTGCCGCATGAATTGGTTGCAGACATACAGAGGGCGGTCATCAAGTCAATCAATGCCATATCGCTCATAAATTGACAATAAAATCACCATCCTCGATAATGACTCTGTAGCCCATAGAGGCCCTAAGTTTACTCCCCTTGAGGGACCTGCGAAGCCCGGATTTTCCGGGCTTTTGCCATATATGTACCAGCCCCTCTCCCTGACTGACACTTTTTAATTCAAGGCACAATCATGGCAAAAACAGCAGCAGCACTGCATATCCTTGTAAAAGAAGAGAAACTGGCTCTGGAACTTCTGGAGCAGATCAAGAACGGCGCCGATTTCGGCAAGCTGGCGAAGAAACACTCCATTTGCCCGTCAGGCAAACGCGGCGGTGATTTAGGTGAATTCCGCCAGGGTCAGATGGTTCCGGCGTTCGATAAAGTGGTTTTCTCTTGTCCGGTGCTGGAGCCGACTGGCCCGCTGCATACCCAGTTCGGATATCACATTATTAAGGTGCTGTACCGTAACTAACAGCAAGGCCTTCTCCGGGAGAAGGCCTTGAGTGTTTTCTCCCTCTCCCACAGGGAGAGGGCATCAGCGCACACTTAACCCGCAACAGCAATACGTTTCATATCCGTCATATAACCGCGCAGTTTCTTACCAACCTGCTCAATCGCATGGCTGCGAATCGCATCATTTACATCACGCAACTGCGCGTTATCTACCGCACCTTCAGGAATAGCTTTACCCAGGTCGCCCGGCTGCAACTCTGCCATAAACGGTTTCAGCAGCGGTACGCAAGCGTAAGAGAACAGGTAGTTACCGTACTCAGCGGTATCGGAAATAACCACGTTCATTTCGTACAGACGCTTACGGGCGATGGTGTTAGCAATCAGCGGCAGTTCGTGCAGTGATTCATAGTAAGCCGACTCTTCGATGATGCCGGAATCAACCATGGTTTCGAACGCCAGCTCAACGCCCGCTTTCACCATTGCGATCATCAGCACGCCTTTATCGAAGTACTCCTGCTCGCCGATTTTACCTTCATACTGCGGTGCGGTTTCGAACGCGGTTTTGCCGGTCTCTTCACGCCAGGTCAGCAGTTTCTTATCATCATTAGCCCAGTCAGCCATCATGCCAGAGGAGAATTCACCGGAGATGATGTCGTCCATATGTTTCTGGAACAGCGGCGCCATGATCTCTTTCAGTTGTTCTGACAGCGCATAAGCACGCAGTTTCGCCGGGTTAGAGAGCCTGTCCATCATCAGGGTGATGCCGCCCTGTTTCAGGGCTTCGGTGATGGTTTCCCAGCCGAACTGAATCAGTTTTTCTGCATATGCCGGATCAGTGCCTTCTTCTACCAGCTTGTCGAAGCACAGCAGAGAACCAGCCTGCAACATACCGCACAGGATAGTTTGTTCACCCATCAGGTCTGATTTAACTTCCGCAACGAAAGAGGATTCCAGAACGCCGGCACGATGACCGCCGGTTGCTGCCGCCCAGGCTTTAGCAATCGCCATGCCTTCACCTTTCGGATCGTTTTCCGGGTGAACGGCGATCAGCGTCGGTACGCCGAATCCACGTTTGTACTCTTCACGCACTTCGGTGCCAGGACATTTCGGCGCAACCATCACTACGGTGATGTCTTTACGGATCTGCTCGCCCACTTCTACGATATTGAAACCGTGAGAGTAACCCAGCGCCGCGCCATCTTTCATCAGCGGCTGAACAGAACGCACTACGTCGGAGTGCTGTTTGTCTGGCGTCAGGTTAACGACAAGATCCGCCTGCGGGATCAGCTCTTCGTAAGTGCCTACTTTAAAACCGTTTTCGGTCGCTTTACGCCAGGACGCACGCTTTTCGGCAATCGCTTCTTTTCGCAGGGCATAGGAGATATCCAGACCAGAATCACGCATGTTCAGACCCTGGTTGAGACCCTGCGCGCCACAACCGACGATGACCACTTTTTTACCCTGAAGGTAGCTCGCGCCGTCAGCGAATTCGTCGCGCCCCATAAAGCGACATTTACCCAACTGTGCCAGCTGCTGGCGCAGATTCAGTGTATTGAAGTAGTTAGCCATGGTGATTCCTCGTGATGTTGTGCTTCTTATTGTTCGGTTCGCTGTTGAGCGAGAATGTCACCACATTACAACAGGAAATTTATTGCGGAAATTGATATATTCACAACGTCACATTGCAATTTCTGCAACGTCATGACTGGGGGTTAAGCCTGTGGATTTACGCGACCTGAAAATGTTTCTACATCTGGCAGAAAGCCGCCATTTTGGCCGTAGCGCACGGGCGATGCACGTTAGCCCATCCACGCTCTCACGGCAGATTCAGCGCCTGGAAGAAGATCTCGGCCAACCGCTTTTTGTACGCGATAACCGCACGGTAACGCTGACGGAAGCGG
The DNA here is from genome assembly GCF_003046645.1 of Escherichia sp. MOD1-EC6475. Taxonomy (NCBI): domain Bacteria; kingdom Pseudomonadati; phylum Pseudomonadota; class Gammaproteobacteria; order Enterobacterales; family Enterobacteriaceae; genus Escherichia; species Escherichia sp. MOD1-EC6475. The sequence continues at coordinate 77,438 of NZ_PZKQ01000030.1, forward strand.
GCGAAGAGTTGCGCGTTTTCGCCCAGCAAACTCTGTTGCAGTATCAGCAATTGCGCCACACCATCGACCAGCAAGGGCCGTCGCTCTCTGGAGAATTACATATCTTCTGCTCGGTGACCGCCGCTTACAGTCATCTTCCACCGATTCTTGATCGCTTCCGTGCGGAACACCCGTCGGTGGAGATTAAACTCACTACCGGTGATGCGGCGGATGCAATGGAAAAAGTGGTTACCGGAGAAGCGGATCTGGCGATAGCCGGTAAGCCAGAGACTCTGCCAGGTGCGGTGGCATTTTCGATGCTGGAGAATCTGGCGGTGGTGCTGATCGCGCCTGCGCTGCCCTGCCCGGTGCGTAATCAGGTATCAGTCGAAAAGCCCGACTGGTCAACGGTGCCGTTTATCATGGCCGATCAAGGGCCGGTACGCCGCCGCATTGAGTTGTGGTTTCGACGTAACAAAATCAGTAACCCGGTGATTTACGCCACGGTTGGTGGGCATGAAGCGATGGTATCAATGGTGGCGCTTGGCTGTGGCGTGGCGCTGCTGCCAGAAGTGGTGCTGGATAATAGCCCTGAACCAGTACGTAACCGCGTGATGATTCTTGATCGCAGTGATGAGAAAACGCCGTTTGAGCTGGGCGTTTGTGCGCAGAAAAAGCGGCTACATGAGCCGCTGATTGAAGCGTTCTGGAAGATTTTGCCGAACCATTAACCCGCCAAAAAGAACCTGAACGCCGGGTTATTAGTTTCGTCGTGGCAATCGTAGCCCAGCTCATTCAGCCGGGTTTCGAAATCCGGTTCATGGTCACCAAGCTCGAACGCCGCCAGTACGCGCCCGTAGTCAGTACCGTGGCTGCGATAGTGGAACAGCGAGATGTTCCAGTGCGTACCCAGCGTGTTGAGGAAGCGCAGCAGCGCGCCCGGCGATTCCGGGAATTCGAAACTGTAGAGGCGCTCCTGCAACGGATGCGATGGACGCCCGCCGACCATATAGCGCACATGCAGCTTCGCCATTTCGTCGTCGGAGAGATCAACCACGCTGTAGCCGCCGTCGTTAAGCATCTGCAAAATTTCTTTGCGCTCTTCGAGGCCGCGACTTAAGCGCACGCCGACAAAAATGCAGGCGTTTTTCGCATCAGCAAAACGGTAGTTGAACTCGGTGACCGAACGCCCGCCAAGCAACTGGCAGAACTTCAGAAAGCTGCCCTTCTCTTCCGGGATAGTCACCGCCAGCAACGCTTCACGTTGTTCGCCCAGTTCGCAACGTTCCGAGACGTAGCGCAGACCATGGAAGTTCACGTTGGCACCAGAAAGAATATGCGCCAGACGTTCACCGCGAATGTTGTGCTGGGCGATATATTTTTTCATCCCCGCCAGCGCCAGAGCGCCAGAGGGTTCCGCCACTGCGCGCACATCTTCGAACAGATCTTTCATCGCCGCGCAAATGGCATCGCTATCGACGGTGATGATGTCATCGAGATACTCCTGGCACAAACGGAAGGTTTCGTCGCCGATGCGTTTTACCGCAACGCCTTCAGCGAACAGCCCCACACGCGGCAAATCAACCGGATGACCCGCATCCAGCGCCGCTTTCAGACAGGCGGAATCTTCTGCTTCTACGGCGATAACTTTGATTTGCGGCATCAGTTGTTTGATCAGTACAGCTACGCCTGCCGCCAGGCCACCGCCACCAACCGGCACAAATACGCGGTCGAGATGGGCGTCCTGCTGGAGCAGTTCCAGCGCCAGCGTGCCCTGCCCGGCGATCACCATCGGATGATCGAACGGCGGCACCCAGGTGAAGCCCTGCTGCTGAGACAATTCAATCGCTTTGGCTTTTGCTTCGTCAAAGTTCGCGCCGTGAAGCAGCACTTCGCCGCCGAAGCCGCGCACCGCGTCGACTTTGATGTCGGCGGTAGCGGTTGGCATGACGATCAGCGCCTTCACACCTAACCGAGCGGAGGAAAACGCGACACCTTGCGCATGGTTACCCGCCGAGGCAGTGATCACACCGTGCGCTTTCTGTTCTTCCGTCAGACCTGCCATCATGGCGTATGCGCCGCGCAGCTTGAAGCTGTGCACTGGCTGGCGGTCTTCGCGCTTCACCAGTATCACGTTATCAAGACGCGACGACAGTTTTTCCATTTTCTGTAGCGGCGTGACCTGTGCCGCTTCATAGACCGGCGCACGTAGCACCGCTCTTAAATATTCGGCACCTTCTGGGGCACCGGACAGGGGTTGTGAGTCAGCCATTATTACCCCCCCAGTTTCGATTTATCGCGCACCGCACCTTTGTCGGCGCTGGTCGCCAGGCTGGCGTAAGCGCGCAAAGCAAAGGAGACCTGACGTTCACGGTTTTTCGGCGTCCAGGCTTTGTCGCCACGGGCTTCCTGCGCTTCACGACGCGCCGCCAGTTCGGCATCGCTTACCTGCAACTGAATGCCACGGTTCGGAATGTCGATGGCGATCAGGTCACCATCTTCAATCAGGCCAATGCTACCGCCGCTTGCCGCTTCCGGCGATACGTGACCGATGGAAAGGCCAGACGTACCGCCAGAGAAACGACCGTCGGTGATCAGCGCACAGGCTTTGCCAAGACCCATCGATTTCAGGAAGCTGGTTGGGTAGAGCATTTCCTGCATCCCAGGGCCGCCTTTCGGGCCTTCGTAGCGAATAACAACCACATCGCCAGCGACAACTTTGCCGCCGAGAATCGCTTCTACCGCGTCATCCTGGCTTTCGTACACTTTCGCCGGGCCGGTGAATTTGAGGATGCTGTCATCGACGCCCGCCGTTTTAACGATGCAGCCGTTTTCCGCGAAGTTGCCGTAAAGCACCGCCAGGCCGCCGTCTTTGCTGTAGGCGTGCTCCAGCGAGCGGATGCAGCCGTTAGCGCGATCGTCATCGAGAGAATCCCAACGGCAATCCTGCGAGAATGCCTGTGTAGTGCGGATTCCCGCCGGGCCAGCGCGGAACATATTTTTCACCGCATCATCTTGAGTCAGCATGACATCGTATTGTTCCAGCGTTTGCGACAAGGTCAGGCCGAGCACGTTTTTCACATCACGGTTCAGTAACCCTGCGCGATCCAGTTCGCCGAGAATACCGATCACGCCACCAGCACGGTGAACATCTTCCATATGGTATTTTGGGGTGCTCGGCGCAACTTTGCACAACTGCGGGACTTTACGCGAAAGTTTGTCGATATCACTCATGGTGAAGTCGATTTCCGCTTCTTGTGCCGCCGCCAGCAGGTGAAGAACCGTGTTGGTAGAGCCGCCCATCGCGATATCCAGCGTCATGGCGTTTTCAAACGCCGCTTTACTGGCGATATTACGCGGCAGTGCGCTTTCGTCGTTTTGCTCGTAGTAACGTTTGGTTAATTCAACAATGCGTTTACCGGCATTAAGGAACAGCTGCTTACGGTCCGCGTGGGTTGCCAGTAGCGAGCCGTTACCTGGCTGCGACAGACCCAGAGCTTCGGTCAGGCAGTTCATCGAGTTAGCAGTGAACATCCCGGAGCAGGAACCACAGGTTGGACAGGCCGAACGTTCAACCTGATCGCTCTGGGAGTCAGAAACTTTCGGATCTGCCCCCTGGATCATCGCATCAACCAGATCAAGCTTGATTAACTGATCGGATAGTTTGGTTTTCCCGGCCTCCATCGGGCCGCCGGAAACAAAGATCACCGGAATATTCAGGCGCAGAGAGGCCATCAGCATCCCTGGGGTGATTTTGTCGCAGTTAGAGATGCAAACCATGGCATCGGCGCAGTGAGCGTTGACCATATACTCAACGGAATCAGCGATCAGTTCGCGAGATGGCAGTGAATAAAGCATCCCCCCGTGGCCCATGGCGATCCCATCATCCACCGCAATGGTGTTGAACTCTTTGGCAACGCCGCCAGCCGCTTCAATTTGTTCAGCGACCAGTTTACCGAGATCGCGCAGATGGACGTGACCCGGTACAAATTGAGTGAACGAGTTCACAATAGCGATAATCGGCTTGCCGAAATCGGCGTCGGTCATTCCGGTGGCGCGCCACAGCGCACGAGCACCCGCCATATTACGACCATGAGTGGTGGTGGCGGAACGGTACTTAGGCATACTTTATTTACTCCCAGTGTCTGTCTCGTAAATGGGACGGTGCGTGCCGTCCCATTTTTTGTATTTATTGATTAACCTGATCCAACCAGCCCCATTTATCTTCGGTTTCGCCGGTGAAGAGGCCGAAGAAGGCTTGCTGGATGCGTTTGGTGACCGGACCACAACGGCCTTCACCCACCTGAATACCGTCGACGCTGCGCACTGGCGTGATTTCAGCCGCCGTACCGGACATAAACACTTCATCCGCAAGATACAGTGATTCACGCGACAGCACCTGCTCACGCACTTCAATTCCCAGCTCTTTCGCCAGTTTGATGATGGCGTCACGGGTAATACCCGGAAGCGCGGAAGAGGTGAACGGCGGGGTGAACAGCACGCCGTCTTTCACTTCAAACAGGTTTTCGCCTGCGCCTTCAGAGATGTAACCATTCACATCCAGCGCGATACCTTCCTGATAACCGTGGCGGCGCGCTTCGCTGCCAACCAGCAGGGAAGAGAGGTAGTTACCCCCCGCTTTCGCAGCGGTTGGAATGGTGTTTGGTGCCGCGCGGTTCCAGGAAGAAACCATCGCGTCGATCCCCTGTTCCAGTGCTTCTGCGCCCAGATAAGCTCCCCACGGGAAAGCGGCAATAATTACGTCGGTGGTGTATCCCGCTGGTGGGTTAACGCCCATGCCAACATCACCTACGAAGATCAGCGGACGGATATAGGCGCTGGTGAGATTGTTTTTACGGATCACTTCGCGGCAAGCTTCCATCAGCTCATCAATGCTCTGCGAAACCGGGAAGCGGTAAATTTTGGCGGAGTCATGCAGACGTTGCATATGCTCACGATGACGGAATACAACTGGTCCTTTATGCGAATCGTAGCAACGGATGCCTTCAAAAACCGAGGTGCCATAGTGCAGCGCGTGCGACATCACATGCACCTTCGCATCTTCCCAGCGAACCATCTCCCCATTGAACCAAATGTAATCAGCTTTCTTCGTGGTCATTTTTATATTCCTTTTGCGCTCAGGCGCGGATTTGTTGTGATGTGGTTGTGCTCTGGCAGATAGCAACGTGTGCGACGTCTACCAGTTTATTTAACTGACTAAACAGTAAGTCGACCGAACGCGGGCTGGCAACGGTCAATTCAATATTTATATTTTGTGCATCGCTGGCGGCAGCCATATTCATTGAGCAAACGTGGAAACCACGATGACGCACCACGCGTAAAACACGTTCTAAGGTTTCCGGATTGAAGCGAGCCGATACATTGACCTGATGTTGCATCATGATAATTTCTCCAACATTTCTGAATTACTGGCGCCGGGCGGCACCAGCGGCCAGACGTTCTCAAGTTCGTCGATTGAGACATGAAGCAGGTATGGCCCATCACTGTTCAGCATGGTGTCGAGTGCCGCTTCAACCTGGTCTTTACGGGTGATGTGTTGGCCAGGGATGCCGAAGGCGCTGGCTAACATGAGGAAATCAGGGTTATCGGTAAGGGTGGTTTCGCTATATCGTTCCTGGAAAAACAGTTGCTGCCATTGTCGAACCATCCCTAACCGCTGGTTATCGAGTAAGACGATTTTCAACGGTAACTGCTTGCGTTTTACGGTGCCCAGCTCTTGTACATTCATCATGAAAGAACCGTCACCGGAGATACAGACGACGGTATCGTTCGGTCGCGCAACTTGTGCGCCAACCGCCGCCGGTAAACCGAAGCCCATAGTGCCTAAACCGCTTGAAGTGATGAAATTTTCCGGGCGAGTGTGGGCGATGTGCTGCGCAGCCCACATCTGATGCTGCCCCACATCAGTGGTCACGACGCAATCCGCAGGTTTACGATCCGACAGTTGTTTTAACAACAACGGCGCGTAGATAGCATCTCCAGGATGATCGTAACGCCAGGCATGTTCACTACGCATTTGTGCGCAGTATTGCTGCCATTCATCGATATTTAACGATTGCTGTAACGCAGGCAACAGCGTGTTTAAATCGCCTTGTAATGCCACATGCGCCTGACGCAGCTTGTTCATTTCTGCCGGGTCGATATCCATATGGATCACGCTGGCATGTGGCGCGAACGTGTTAAGTTTGCCGGTAACCCGGTCATCAAAACGTGCCCCCACGGCGATCAGCAGGTCACATTCCTGCACCGCGAAGTTCGCCGCTTTGGTGCCGTGCATCCCCAGCATCCCCAGATAGTACGGATAATCCGCATCGACTGCGCCCAGCCCTTTCAGCGTGCAGGTGGCAGGCATTTTTGTGGCAGCGAGAAATTCATGCAGAGCAGGAACCGCCTGCGCCATACCCACGCCGCCGCCAACATACAGCATCGGTTTTTGCGCTTTTGCCAGCATCTGGCGCGCTTGCTCGACTTCGGCATGTGGGAAAGTCACTTCGTTTTCAACGGTGGTGAACCAGGGTTCCAGATCACCGCTGGCTAACTGGATATCTTTAGGGATATCGACCAGAACCGGACCGGGACGACCTGAGCTGGCGACATCAAACGCTTCGGCCATGATGCGCGGCAACTCTTCCAGCGACTGTACCAGGAAGCTGTGTTTGGTACAGGCTAACGACAATCCCAGGACATCCACTTCCTGAAATGCGTCGGTGCCGATGAACGGTGCGGACACCTGACCGGTGATCGCAACGACAGGGATGGAATCTAACAGCGCATCTGCCAGACCGGTGATCAGGTTGGTTGCGCCAGGGCCAGATGTGGCGATGCACACACCAGTTCTGCCGGTAGCACGGGCATAACCGATAGCCGCCATTACCGCGCCCTGTTCATGCCGGCACAGCAAGTGTTCCACGCCACCGTCATACAATGCATCGTAAACAGGCATAATTGCGCCACCCGGATAACCGAAAACGGTGTTCACACCCTGTGCCCGCAAAGCATGTACCACCCACTGTGCGCCATTCATAGTTAGTTCCCCGTCCTGAATCTTGAGAAACAGAATTTTGTGCTGTTATTCATTGTCTGCTCCTCGATTATGTTTTTAAGGTCAAAAAAAACCCCCGGACCTTTCGGTGCGGGGGTCTTAGTTCGTTAAGGCTTGATCTCTAAGCCTTTCCTCGTCCAAGTGCAGCCCCGCACGGTGGGATAATAATCACCACCACGCTAATCACGACCAGGCTAATCACTCGTAGAAGGGCTGTCATTTTGTCTTTTCTTGCATCTTGTTCGAAGGAATGCCTAAAGAGTTACCATAGATTTTGCGAATAGCACAAGATATTTTTTATCCGATTCTTATGACTCTCATAATAATTTCTATAAAAACCATTGTTTTTTATATGAATATTTGTGAGTGAAAAAAATTCAATTTCCGTATAATTCTCGCGCTCTTTGAGTGACTATTTTTTGTGCTTTTTATTTTTGCGAGAGTGATTCCATCACTAATACAACTCAAATTACTTTGCATAAATAAACGGGAATCAGCCGCTAAATAACACAATTTCGCAGACTACAGCAGGGATCTCTTATGTTCATAATGGTGGCTTAAGGAGGACTTATGTCACTGTCAATTGTTCATACTCGTGCCGCTCTGGGAGTAAATGCTCCCCCGATCACTGTTGAGGTACATATCAGTAAAGGTCTACCAGGATTAACAATGGTGGGCTTACCAGAAACAACGGTAAAAGAAGCCCGCGATCGCGTGCGCAGCGCCATTATCAATAGCGGATATGAATATCCGGCGAAAAAAATCACCATTAACCTTGCTCCTGCCGATCTACCGAAAGAAGGAGGGCGATATGATTTACCTATCGCCATTGCATTGCTGGCGGCCTCTGAACAGCTTACAGCGAATCAGTTGGATGAATATGAATTAGTGGGCGAACTGGCACTTACGGGCGCTCTGCGTGGCGTTCCCGGCGCAATATCCAGCGCAACTGAAGCCATTAAGTCAGGCAGAAAGATTATCGTCGCGAAAGACAACGAAGCTGAAGTGGGGTTAATTAACGGTGAAGGGTGTCTGATAGCTGATCATCTACAAACTGTCTGTGCGTTTCTGGAAGGTAAACATTCTCTCGAACGTCCTAAATCAACTGATGCCGTATCCAGTGTATTACAACATGATCTCAGTGATGTTGTGGGTCAGGAGCAAGGAAAGCGAGGACTGGAAATTACTGCTGCTGGCGGACACAACCTTTTATTGATTGGACCGCCGGGAACAGGCAAAACGATGCTCGCCAGCCGTATTAATGGCCTGTTGCCAGATTTAAGCAATGAAGAGGCACTGGAGAGTGCCGCAATATTAAGTCTGGTAAATGCCGAATCAGTGCAAAAAAAATGGCGGCAGCGCCCGTTCCGCTCACCGCACCACAGTGCGTCGTTAACTGCGATGGTGGGCGGTGGCGCAATTCCCGGGCCTGGTGAAATTTCGCTGGCTCATAACGGCGTACTTTTTCTTGATGAACTACCTGAATTTGAACGGCGTACACTGGATGCCTTGCGGGAACCCATAGAGTCAGGGCAAATCCATCTTTCACGCACACGAGCAAAAATAACCTATCCAGCCCGTTTCCAGCTTGTTGCGGCGATGAATCCCAGCCCAACAGGACATTATCAAGGGAACCATAACCGCTGCACGCCGGAACAAACGCTGCGCTATCTCAACCGACTCTCCGGTCCCTTTCTTGACCGCTTTGACCTCTCACTGGAGATCCCGCTACCGCCACCCGGTATTTTGAGCAAAGCGGTCATTCAGGGGGAAAGCAGCGCCACCGTTAAACAACGTGTAATGGCCGCCAGAGAGCGCCAATTTAAGCGGCAGAATAAACTGAATGCCTGGCTGGATAGTCCGGAAATACGACAATTTTGCAAGCTTGAGAGCGAGGACGCACAGTGGCTGGAAGAAACGCTAATCCATCTGGGGTTATCGATTCGTGCCTGGCAGCGGTTACTGAAAGTATCAAGAACCATAGCTGATATTGATCAGTCTGACACCATCACACGTCAACATTTACAAGAGGCTGTAAGTTATCGGGCTATCGACCGTTTGCTCATCCATTTGCAAAAGCTGCTGACGTAAAAAAAGGGCATTTCGCCCTTTTTATTAATCGTCGGAATCGGTGTAGTCTTCAGCACCTTCGACCTGCGGTTTACCGCCGGAAAGAGTGTGAAAACGTTTTGGACGCTTGATACGCGTCATATACTTGGACCACACGCGTTCTGCTTCTGTCACTGGCTCACGTTCGCCACGGCATACTGCTACGAAGAGTTTCTCTTCCTCGGTAACCGGCTCGCGTTTGCCGAGATCCAGCTCATTGAAGGCATAACCATGACGTTCAAGCAGTTGTGCCTCTTTGATGGTGAAATCACCATGACGAGAGAATCCACGTGGATAATGTTTATTGTCGAAATATCGATTAGTCGTCGTAAAGCTTTCCGCCATCCTGCACGCTCCTAATTCTTTGACCGAGCTAGTTATGGCGCGGAGTATTAGTTACGCTTGACAGAGTGTAAAACAAAACATTTAAATCATAACGACAAATAATTTTGCGGAGAGCACTGTGGATACGGAATTGTTAAAAACTTTCCTGGAAGTTAGCCGAACGCGTCACTTTGGCCGAGCGGCTGAATCGCTCTATCTGACCCAGTCAGCAGTGAGCTTTCGGATCAGACAACTGGAAAATCAGCTGGGTGTGAATCTTTTCACCCGTCACAGAAACAATATCCGTTTAACCGCTGCTGGTGAAAAGCTTTTGCCTTATGCAGAAACACTCATGAGCACCTGGCAGACCGCACGTAAGGAGGTAGCGCATACCTCACGACATAATGAGTTTTCTATCGGTGCCAGCGCCTCGTTGTGGGAATGTATGCTTAATCAGTGGCTGGGACGCTTGTATCAAAATCAGGATGCCCATACAGGCTTACAGTTCGAAGCGCGAATTGCCCAACGGCAGTCTCTGGTAAAACAGTTGCATGAACGCCAGCTTGATCTTCTTATTACTACTGAAGCACCCAAAATGGATGAATTTAGTAGTCAGTTACTGGGGCATTTTACTTTAGCACTCTATACCAGTGCCCCTTCTAAGCTAAAAGGTGATCTTAACTATCTCCGTCTGGAATGGGGGCCGGATTTTCAACAACATGAGGCTGGTTTGATCGGTGCTGATGAAGTTCCAATGCTAACAACCAGTTCTGCTGAACTGGCACAGCAACAGATTGCGATGCTTAATGGTTGCACATGGCTACCGGTGAGTTGGGCACGTAAGAAAGGCGGACTGCATACCGTTGTCGACAGCACAACTCTTTCACGACCGCTCTATGCCATATGGCTGCAAAATAGCGATAAAAATGCGTTGATTCGCGATCTATTGAAAATTAACGTACTGGATGATGTGTATTAATCAAAATGGCCGGCAAGGATGCCGATGGAAGGATTTACTTCGGAGAGGGTTATTTCAGACAAAAAAAATCCTTAGCTTTCGCTAAGGATGATTTCTGGCAGGGGCGGAGAGACTCGAACTCCCAACACCCGGTTTTGGAGACCGGTGCTCTACCAATTGAACTACGCCCCTAATTAGGGTGGCGGAACGGACGGGAC
>NZ_PZKQ01000031.1:0-98096 GCF_003046645.1 Escherichia sp. MOD1-EC6475
GGGGGCCGGGGGGAGGGGAGGCGGGGGGGGAGGAGGGGGCGGGAGGCGGAGCGGGGTGAGCGGGATAAGCTGGGGCGGAGACAACAGGTGGCGAGGCTGGGGCGGGAGTCGGTGTGGTGCTCAAAATCGGTGGAGCTGCATGACAAAGTGGTCGGGCAGTATCTGAACATAAAACGCGAGCAGTAAGTTGGAGGCATTACCGTTTTTTTTTATCTATAGCTGGTAAGATAATTACGCTCTATAAATATTCATTTTATTAATAATTAAATTTAATCTATATGGAATAATATATGACATGGAATCCGTTGGTGCTGGCGGCGGCGCTGCAAGCTGTACCTGAACAAAATATTGATATAACAAATAGCGAAAACGCATTAATTATTAAAATGAATGATTATGGCGATTTGCAGATCAATATTCTTTTTACTTCTCGCCAGATGATTATCGAAACCTTCATTTGTCCGGTTTGTTATATCAGCAATCCAGATGAATTTAATACCTTTCTATTAAGAAATCAGAAGATTATGCCGCTGTCATCGGTAGGGATCTCCAGTGTGCAACAGGAAGAGTATTACATCGTTTTCGGGGCGTTATCGCTTAAATCTTCCCTTGACGACATTCTGCTGGAGATAACCACACTGGTGGATAACGCCTTGGATCTGGCTGAAATTACTGAAGAATATTCACACTAATTACAAGGATTCGTATGTATGGGGATTTTAAAAAGTTTATTTACGCTGGGTAAATCATTTATCGCACAGGCGGAAGAGTCCATTGAAGAAACCCAGGGTGTGCGGATGCTGGAACAACATATTCGCGACGCTAAAGCTGAACTGGATAAAGCCGGAAAATCTCGCGTCGATCTGCTGGCGCGAGTGAAATTAAGCAACGACAAACTGAAAGATTTACGCGAACGTAAAGCGGGTCTGGAAGCCCGTGCGCTGGAAGCGTTGAGTAAGAACGTTAATCCGTCGTTGATTAACGAAGTTGCTGAAGAAATCGCGCGTCTTGAGAATCTCATTACCGCTGAAGAACAAGTATTGTCGAATCTGGAAGTCTCCCGCGATGGCGTAGAAAAAGCGGTTGCGGCGACGGCACAGCGTATTGCCCAATTTGAACAACAAATGGAAGTCGTTAAGGCCACTGAAGCTATGCAACGTGCGCAGCAGGCTGTGACGACATCTACAGTCGGCGCGTCTTCCAGCGTTTCGACAGCGGCAGAGTCATTAAAACGCCTGCAAACGCGTCAGGCTGAACGTCAGGCTCGACTGGATGCCGCCGCACAGCTGGAGAAAGTCGCAGACGGTCGCGATCTTGACGAAAAGCTGGCGGAGGCCGGAATTGGCGGCACCAATAAAAGCAGTGCCCAGGATGTGCTGGCGAGACTGCAACGCCAACAGGGTGAGTAATTTTTTTGCCAGCCTCACTGCAAGGCTGGCAACTATTTTAAGGATAAAATATGTCTGGTTTTTTCCAGCGCCTGTTTGGCAAGGATGATAAGCCTGCTATCGCTCGCGGTCCGCTGGGACTCCATCTCAATAGTGGTTTCACGCTCGACACGTTAGCGTTTCGTTTGCTGGAAGAGGCATTGCTGATCGAGTTACCGGGTGAAGAATATACCGTGGCCGCCGTCAGCCGCATCGATCTGGGCGGCGGTAGCCAGATTTTCCGCTATTACACTTCCAGCGATGAATTTCTGCAAATCAACACCACCGGCGGCGAAGATATTGATGACATTGATGATATCAAGCTCTTTGTCTATGAAGAGAGCTACGGTATCAGCAAGGAAAGCCACTGGCGCGAGGCGATCAACGCCAAAGCGATGGGGGCGATAACCCTAAACTGGCAGGAAAAACGCTGGCAGCGATTTTTTAACAGCGAAGAACCGGGATATATCGAACCCGTCTACATGCTGGAAAAAGTAGAAAATCAAAACCATGCCAAATGGGAAGTGCATAATTTTACCATGGGCTACCAACGGCAGGTGACCGAAGATACTTACGAATATTTGCTGTTAAATGGTGAGGAATCATTTAACGACCTCGGCGAGCCGGAGTGGCTATTTTCTCGCGCGCTGGGTGTCGATATCCCACTGACATCACTTCATATTATTGGTTAATTACAGGGACGTTTATAATGCATATACTGGATTCACTCCTTGCTTTTAGCGCCTATTTTTTTATCGGCGTAGCTATGGTGATTATCTTTCTTTTTATCTATTCCAAAATTACTCCGCATAATGAATGGCAGTTGATCAAGAATAATAACACTGCGGCGTCGCTGGCGTTCAGTGGCACGTTGTTGGGTTACGTTATTCCATTATCCAGTGCGGCAATCAATGCGGTGAGTATTCCAGATTATTTTGCCTGGGGCGGAATCGCACTGGTGATTCAGTTACTCGTTTTTGCTGGCGTCAGACTTTATATGCCGGCATTAAGCGATAAAATTATTAATCACAACACTGCGGCAGGAATGTTTATGGGAACCGCCGCGCTGGCTGGCGGTATTTTTAACGCAGCTTGTATGACATGGTAATGGACGATCATGGCCAGAAAACGCAAATCAAGAAATAACAGTAAAATTGGTCACGGAGCGATCAGTCGCATTGGTAGACCGAATAATCCTTTTGAACCGCGTCGCAATCGCTACGCACAAAAATACTTAACGTTGGCGCTAATGGGCGGTGCTGCTTTTTTCGTATTGAAAGGATGTGCCGATAGTAGCGACGTCGATAACGACGGCGACGGAACGTTTTATTCGACAGTGCAGGATTGTATTGATGATGGTAATAATTCAGACATCTGTGCGCGTGGCTGGAACAATGCCAAAGCGGCATTTTATGCCGATGTTCCGAAGAATATGACTCAGCAGAATTGTCAGTCTAAGTACGAAAATTGCTACTACGACAATGTTGAACAGAGTTGGATCCCGGTCGTTTCTGGATTTTTGTTAAGCCGGGTGATTCGTAAAGATCGCGATGAGCCGTTCGTCTATAACAGCGGAGGATCCTCATTTGCTTCGCGCCCCGTCTGGCGCAGCACTTCCGGTGATTACTCCTGGCGCTCCGGTTCTGGTAAAAAAGAGTCTTACTCCTCGGGCGGCTTTACCACCAGAAAAGCCTCAACGGTTTCTCGCGGCGGCTATGGTCGTTCTTCCAGCGCCCGTGGGCATTGGGGAGGGTAATTATGCTGAGACATAACGTCCCTGTACGGCAGGATCTTGACCAGATTGCCGCCGACAACGGTTTCGACTTTCATATCATCGATAATGAGATCTATTGGGATGAGAGTCGAGCCTATCGCTTTACTCTGCGCCAGATAGAAGAGCAGATCGAAAAACCAACCGCAGAGTTACATCAGATGTGTCTTGAGGTGGTGGAGCGTGCCGTTAAAGATGAACAGATCCTGACGCAACTGGCGATCCCGCCGTTGTACTGGGATGTGATCGCTGAAAGCTGGCGTGCGCGCGATCCTTCGCTGTATGGCCGTATGGATTTTGCCTGGTGTGGTAATGCGCCGGTGAAGCTGCTGGAGTACAACGCCGATACGCCGACTTCGTTGTATGAGTCGGCATATTTCCAGTGGCTATGGCTGGAGGATGCGCGGCGCAGCGGCGTTATTCCACGTGACGCCGATCAGTACAATGCCATTCAGGAACGCCTGATCTCGCGCTTTAGCGAGCTTTATAGCAGGGAGCCGTTTTATTTTTGCTGCTGTCAGGATACCGACGAAGACCGGACTACCGTGCTGTACTTGCAGGACTGTGCTCAGCAGGCAGGGCAGGAGTCACGGTTTATTTATATTGAAGATCTCGGTCTGGGCGTCGGCGGCGTGTTGACCGATCTTGATGATAACGTCATCCAGCGCGCATTTAAGCTGTATCCGCTGGAGTGGATGATGCGTGACGATAATGGTTCTTTGCTGCGCAAGCGCCGTGAGCAATGGGTGGAGCCGCTATGGAAAAGCATATTGAGCAATAAAGGGTTAATGCCGCTGCTGTGGCGTTTCTTCCCTGGGCATCCTAACCTTCTGGCATCCTGGTTTGAGGGCGAAAAACCGCAGATTGCCGCTGGCGAAAGCTACGTACGTAAACCGATCTACTCGCGCGAAGGTGGTAACGTCACCATTTTCAACGGTCAGAATAATGTCGTTGACCATGCTGATGGTGATTACGCCGATGAACCGATGATCTACCAGGCGTTTCAACCGCTGCCGCGATTTGGCGATAGCTACACACTGATTGGTAGCTGGATTGTCGATGATGAAGCGTGCGGAATGGGGATCCGTGAAGATAACACGCTGATCACTAAAGACACCTCGCGTTTTGTTCCGCATTACATTGCTGGTTAAGAATGTTTTAGCAATCTCTTTCTGTCAGGAATCCGTGGCAGTGACCATACTAATGGTGACTGCCATTGATGGAGGGAGACACAGTGCACTGGCAAACTCACACCGTTTTCAATCAACCGATACCATTAAATAACAGCAACTTATACCTGTCTGATGGCGCGCTCTGCGAAGCGGTAACGCGTGAAGGTGCTGGCTGGGATAGCGATTTTCTTGCCAGTATTGGTCAGCAACTAGGAACGGCTGAATCCCTTGAACTGGGGCGGCTGGCAAATGTGAATCCGCCTGAATTGTTGCGCTACGATGCGCAGGGACGCCGTCTGGACGATGTGCGTTTTCACCCTGCCTGGCACCTGCTGATGCAGGCGTTATGTACCAATCGGGTGCACAATCTGGCCTGGGAAGAAGACGCTCGCTCTGGCGCATTTGTGGCGCGGGCGGCGCGTTTTATGTTACACGCGCAGGTTGAGGCCGGATCGTTATGCCCGATAACCATGACCTTTGCCGCCATGCCATTGTTGTTACAGATGCTACCTGCGCCGTTTAAGGACTGGAGCACGCCGTTGTTGAGCGATCGCTACGATTCCCACCTATTACCCGGCGGGCAAAAACGCGGCCTGTTGATTGGCATGGGAATGACGGAAAAGCAGGGCGGCTCTGATGTTATGAGCAATACCACTCGGGCAGAACGTCTGGAAGATGGCTCTTATCGGCTGGTGGGGCATAAATGGTTTTTCTCGGTGCCGCAAAGCGATGCGCATCTGGTGCTGGCGCAGACCACGGGTGGTTTGTCCTGCTTTTTTGTGCCGCGCTTTCTGCCTGATGGGCAACGGAATGCGATTCGCCTGGAGCGGCTGAAAGACAAGCTGGGTAATCGCTCCAACGCCAGTTGCGAAGTGGAGTTTCAGGATGCCATCGGTTGGTTATTGGGTCAGGAAGGAGAAGGTATTCGCCTGATCCTGAAAATGGGCGGGATGACGCGTTTTGATTGCGCCTTGGGTAGCCATGCCATGATGCGCCGTGCATTCTCGCTGGCGATTTATCATGCACATCAACGCCATGTTTTTGGTAATCCATTGATCCAACAGCCCCTTATGCGTCATGTCTTAAGTCGCATGGCACTTCAGCTTGAAGGGCAAACGGCGTTGCTGTTTCGTCTTGCGCGAGCGTGGGATCGGCGTGCCGATGCTAAAGAAGCCCTGTGGGCGCGCCTATTCACTCCAACGGCGAAGTTTGTGATTTGCAAAAGTGGTATGCCGTTTGTGGCCGAAGCGATGGAGGTGCTGGGCGGCATTGGTTATTGCGAGGAGAGCGAGCTGCCGCGTCTTTACCGGGAGATGCCGGTAAATAGCATCTGGGAAGGCTCTGGCAACATCATGTGTCTGGATGTTCTGCGTGTGCTCAATAAGCAGGCTGGTGTATACGATTTACTGGCGGAAGCGTTTATGGAAGTGAAAGGGCAGGATCGCTATTTTGATCGCGCGGTTCGTCGATTACAGCAGCAACTGCGCAAACCGACTGAAGAGCTTGGGCGAGAGATCACTCATCAGCTATTCCTGCTGGGTTGCGGCGCACAAATGTTGAAATATGCTTCACCGCCAATGGCGCAGGCGTGGTGTCAGGTGATGTTAGATACGCGCGGCGGCGTACGATTGTCAGAGCAGATCCAGAATGATTTATTACTGCGGGCGACGGGAGGTATGTGTTTGTAAGCGTTCATGCGTGATGCGATGCTGTTTTCGCTTCACTAAATGAAGTGTATGAGATTTGTAGGCCGGATAGGGCGCAGGCGCCGCATCCGGCATTGTTCATTCGATGTTGATGACATTCATGCATACAGTATCGCCTGTACACGCCAGTTATCGGGCTGCTGGTCTTCGTACATGGTAATAATGCGATACCATGACGCCCCCTGTTCATCGGCCTTTAACGCCACGATACGTTCCACGTCCTGCGGATCCCCTGAAATATT
This sequence comes from Escherichia sp. MOD1-EC6475, assembly GCF_003046645.1. Taxonomy (NCBI): domain Bacteria; kingdom Pseudomonadati; phylum Pseudomonadota; class Gammaproteobacteria; order Enterobacterales; family Enterobacteriaceae; genus Escherichia; species Escherichia sp. MOD1-EC6475. The sequence continues at coordinate 6,319 of NZ_PZKQ01000031.1, forward strand.
GCTAACCGAGATCTGACCTATTTCATTCAGGCCCGTCACGCAGTCAGCACTGGCGAATTCTGCAGACTGTGCCGTGGCGCTCGCAGGATAAGTCACTAATTGTAGCGAGGGTGAGGCAAGTAATTGTTTCATCGTCAGCTCCATTTTTCGTTTCCCCACATGTTGCAGGGCATTCCATCGCGGTAATAAACGCCCGAGCTTCCAGTCGGTAATTTATTGTGCACAGGTAAACGCATAGGGACGCAAAGCAATGTAAAGCTTACTATGTAAGTTGTCTGATTTATTTACGGTATAAAATGGCTTGTGAATACCACTGTCCTGTCACGATGGTTTCATCCACCATGACGACAACGTAATAATCAGCTTTTGCAGCGACAGCTTTCGCCCTGATTTCTGCTAATGCGTCATCCGGAGAACCCCGAACCATCGTGCTTACGCTACCTATTCGCTGCAACCCCTGGGTTTGGTCGCGGCGAATTTCTTGCGGATGGTCTGTTACTGGTGGTGCTGGCTGTGGCGTACCTTGCAGTGCGCTACAGGCGCTTAACATCAACACCAATAATAAACTGGCAAACCGGGAAATAACGCTATTACGTTTCCTGCTAACCATAGTGTAGTGCCTTATTAATTTAACTTTGGGGGAATGTTCCCGAATTGTTACCTGGTACGCGATTTTCGAATGAAAACGTGGCGAAAGCGTAATCCACATCTCAACATTATGAACTAATACTGCCAGCAGAAACTTGTGCTAAGGATTTGTTCATGTCATACCAGACCCAAAGGAGAAACAGATGATTGAATTAGAATCGCGCGTGCTGGCAGATATTCCCGTTCTTCACGCTTATCCCACAGGGCAAAAAGAAACCCCGTTACCATGCGTGATTTTTTATCACGGCTTTACTTCATCCAGCCTGGTGTATAGCTATTTTGCCGTCGCGCTGGCGCAGACTGGTTTGCGGGTGATTATGCCGGATGCGCCCGATCACGGTAGCCGTTTTAGTGGCGACGCACCGCGACGGTTAAATCAATTCTGGCAAATCTTGCTACAAAGTATGCAGGAGTTCACTACCTTACGTGCGGCAATAGCCGAAGAAAAATGGCTGCTTGATGAACGTCTGGCGGTTGGTGGCGCATCGATGGGCGCGATGACGGCGCTGGGGATTACCGCTCGCCACCCAACGGTGAAATGTACTGCCAGTATGATGGGCTCGGGCTATTTCACATCGCTTGCCCGTTCACTGTTTCCACCGCTAATACCTGAAACGGCAGCACAACAGAATGAATTTAATAATGTTATTGCGGCACTGGTGGAGTGGGAAGCGACAAACCACCTGGAACAACTCGGGGACAGGCCGCTCCTGCTGTGGCATGGCCTTGACGATGATGTAGTGCCTGCCGACGAATCACTACGTTTGCAGCAGGCATTAAGAGAAACGGGACGGGATAAACAGTTAACCTGTTCATGGCAGCCAGGCGTGCGCCACCGTATTACACCCGAGGCGTTAGATGCCGCTGTGACATTTTTCCGCCAACATCTTTAAACACGCAGAATGCTGACCCCTTGCGCTTCCAGTTGTTGCAGGATTTCTGGGTTAGCATTTTTGCCGGTGATCAGCATATCGATTTGATCGGCACGGCTAAAGAGCATCCCCGCGCGTTCGCCAATCTTGCTGCTATCAACCAGTACCACCAGTTTCCCTACTACACTCAGCATTTTCTGTTCTGCCATCGCCGTCAGCATATCAGTTTTATACAATCCTTCCGCTGTTAGTCCTTTGCCACTGGTAAACATCCAGTGCCCGGCATAGAGGCTGTTTTCGCTGCCCTGTGGGCTTAAGGTGATGGACTGACTTTTGTTGTATTGCCCGCCCATGATGATCACGCTGTCATGTTCCTGATCGATCAGGTAATTCGCCAGCGGCAGATAATTAGTGATAATTTGCACTGGCTTGCCACACATTTCCCGCCCAAGCAGGAATGCGGTGGAACCGCAGTTGATGACCACGCTTTCGCCCGGATTGACCAGCTGCGAGGCCGCTTTAGCGATACGTACCTTTTCATCGTGATTTTGCGCCTGATGCAGATTCATCGGCGTCCAGCGCGGTCGCTGCTGGGTAATGGCTTCTGCGCCATTGCGCACTTTTTTCAGTTTGCCGCTTTCGTCGAGTTTATTGATATCACGCCGCGCGGTAGCTGGCGAAATTCCCAGACGCTCAACGACTTTCTCAACAGTCACAAAGCCCAGTTGTGCGAGCATTTCCAGGAGGATTTGATGTCTTTGTGCTTCAGTCATGAGCTATTCCGATAAAATTTGATTTTTTTAGATGATATTTGAAATAGCCAGGAAATACTACGCCGGATAGCGCGAACATCTCTACGCTATCCGGTATAAACGACACGATTACAGGAACGATTTGAACGGCAGATCCGGTTCAATAGTGAAGCAATCGTCAAAACCACGCGGATAGTGGTACTCGAAGTTGTCTTTATCCAGTGGCCAGGTGAACTTGCCACCAACCTGCCAGATAAACGGCTTGAAGCCATACTTCAGGCGGTCTTTTTTCATTTCCCACAGCACGCGGATCTCTTGCGGATCGGCCTGGAAGTTTGACCAGATATCGTGGTGGAACGGGATAACCACTTTCGCATTCAGGGCTTCACCCATACGCAGCATATCGGCACTGGTCATTTTGTCGGTAATACCGCGCGGGTTCTCACCGTACGATCCTAACGCCACGTCGATCTGATGCTCGTTACCGTGCTTCGCATAGTAGTTAGAGTAGTGGGAATCGCCGCTGTGATAAAGGGAACCGCCAGGCGTTTTGAACAGGTAGTTCACCGCGCGATCGTCCATACCATCTGGCAGTACGCCCGCCGCTTTTTGATCCGCAGGCAGGGTAATCAGTGCAGTACGATCAAACGCGTCAAGCGCATGAATTTCAATGTCTTTCACTTTTACTACATCGCCTGGTTTGACCACGATGCAACGTTCTTTCGGCACGCCCCAGCCAATCCATAAATCCACGCAGGTTTTCGGCCCGATAAACGGTACGTCATCAGCGCAGTTTTGTATCACGGCGGCTGCCACGTTCACGTCGATATGATCGTTGTGATCGTGCGTCGCCAGCACGGCGTCGATTTGGCGAATAGCAAACGGATCTAGAACAAACGGCGTGGTACGCAGGTTTGGTTGCAGTTTTTTCACGCCCGCCATGCGCTGCATCTGGTGACCCTGTTTCATCAGCGGGTTGCCGTGGCTTTGTTTGCCAGTACCGCACCAGAAATCGACGCAAACGTTGGTGCCACCTTCTGATTTCAACCAGATCCCGGTACAGCCGAGCCACCACATCGAGAATGTGCCTGGTGCGACCTGCTCCTGTTCAATTTCTTCATTCAGCCAGCTACCCCACTCCGGGAAAGTACTCAGGATCCAGGATTCACGGGTGATACTTTTCACTTTACTCATCGCCATTTACCTTCATGATGGTTCAATTCGAATCAATAATTGATTTGTTTTGATTAATCCTGACACTATTTTTTCAGGAAGGCAATGACCATTTTTTGACTTTTGGCCTGGGAAGTTGTTGTGAATTTTGGCTGTGGAAAGATTTAATGGAATGTGCAATAAAGTTAACTTAATGAATTTAAATGATTAATTGTTTCTTTATGTGAATCGCATACTTTCGTTGTGGAATTATTTGCGTGTCGCGTCACATTTAATCATAAATAATCTTGTTGTGATTACTTTTGAAAATTAGAGTGAGTACACAACATTCCGGGTGTGTGGAATACCCGGTTACCTCTTCTTCAGGAGATCGTTATGGAGATCCTCTACAACATCTTTACCGTGTTTTTTAACCAGGTCATGACCAATGCCCCATTGTTGCTGGGTATTGTGACCTGTCTGGGCTACATCCTGCTGCGCAAAAGTGTCAGCGTGATTATCAAAGGTACGATTAAAACCATTATTGGTTTCATGTTGTTGCAGGCAGGATCCGGCATCCTTACCAGCACCTTCAAACCGGTAGTGGCGAAAATGTCGGAAGTTTATGGCATTAACGGTGCGATTTCAGATACCTATGCCTCAATGATGGCGACCATCGAACGTATGGGTGATGCCTATAGCTGGGTGGGTTATGCGGTGCTGTTGGCTCTGGCGTTGAACATCTGTTACGTGCTGCTGCGTCGAATTACTGGCATTCGTACCATCATGCTGACTGGTCACATTATGTTCCAGCAGGCAGGGCTGATTGCGGTAACGCTGTTTATCTTCGGCTACTCCATGTGGACGACCATTATCTGCACTGCGATTCTGGTTTCGCTCTATTGGGGCATCACCTCCAACATGATGTACAAGCCGACTCAGGAAGTGACGGACGGCTGCGGTTTCTCCATTGGTCACCAGCAGCAGTTTGCATCATGGATTGCCTACAAAGTCGCGCCGTTCCTGGGCAAGAAAGAGGAGAGTGTTGAAGACCTCAAACTGCCAGGTTGGCTGAATATTTTCCACGACAACATTGTCTCCACGGCGATTGTGATGACCATCTTCTTTGGCGCCATTCTGCTTTCCTTCGGTATCGACACCGTACAGGCGATGGCAGGCAAAGTGCACTGGACGGTCTATATCCTGCAAACCGGTTTCTCCTTTGCGGTAGCGATTTTCATCATCACTCAGGGCGTGCGCATGTTTGTGGCGGAACTCTCTGAAGCGTTTAACGGTATCTCCCAGCGCCTGATCCCGGGTGCGGTTCTGGCGATTGACTGTGCGGCTATCTATAGCTTCGCGCCGAACGCCGTGGTCTGGGGCTTTATGTGGGGCACCATCGGTCAGCTGATTGCGGTTGGCATCCTGGTTGCCTGCGGCTCTTCGATCCTGATTATTCCTGGCTTTATCCCAATGTTCTTCTCCAACGCCACTATCGGCGTGTTCGCTAACCACTTTGGCGGCTGGCGCGCGGCGCTGAAGATTTGTCTGGTGATGGGGATGATCGAAATCTTTGGCTGTGTCTGGGCGGTGAAACTCACCGGTATGAGCGCCTGGATGGGCATGGCGGACTGGTCAATTTTGGCACCGCCGATGATGCAGGGCTTCTTCTCCATCGGTATCGCTTTTATGGCCGTCATCATTGTCATTGCACTGGCTTATATGTTCTTCGCTGGCCGCGCACTGCGCGCAGAAGAAGATGCAGAAAAACAACTGGCAGAACAGTCTGCTTAATAAGGAGTTTTGATTATGACCGTACGTATTCTGGCTGTGTGTGGCAACGGACAAGGTAGTTCCATGATCATGAAGATGAAAGTGGATCAGTTTTTAACCCAGTCGAACATCGACCACACGGTAAACAGCTGCGCGGTTGGCGAATACAAAAGCGAGTTGAGCGGCGCGGATATCATCATCGCTTCTACGCATATTGCGGGCGAAATCACCGTTACCGGCAACAAATATGTCGTTGGTGTGCGCAACATGCTCTCTCCTGCCGACTTTGGCCCGAAACTGCTGGAAGTGATCAAAGAACATTTCCCGCAGGACGTGAAGTAAGGACGCGCCATGAAATTACGTGATTCGCTGGCGGAAAATAAATCCATTCGTCTGCAGGCCGAAGCTGAAACCTGGCAGGACGCGGTGAAAATCGGCGTTGATCTGCTGGTGGCTGCGGATGTCGTCGAGCCGCGTTACTACCAGGCGATTCTGGATGCGGTTGAACAGCACGGCCCGTACTTCGTGCTCGCACCAGGCCTGGCAATGCCGCACGGACGCCCGGAAGAGGGCGTTAAGAAAACCGGCTTTGCACTGGTGACGCTGAAAAAGCCGCTGGAGTTCAACCACGAAGATAACGACCCGGTAGATATCCTCATCACCATGGCGGCGGTCGATGCCAACACTCACCAGGAAGTGGGCATCATGCAAATCGTCAACCTGTTTGAAGATGAAGAGAATTTCGACCGTTTACGCGCCTGCCGTACCGAGCAGGAAGTACTGGATTTAATTGACCGCACTAACGCGGCTGCTTAAGAAGGAATTGAAGATGTCATTACCCATGTTGCAAGTCGCGCTGGACAACCAGACTATGGATAGCGCCTACGAAACCACTCGCCTGATTGCCGAAGAAGTCGACATTATCGAAGTGGGCACCATTCTGTGCGTGGGCGAAGGCGTGCGTGCGGTTCGCGATCTGAAAGCACTCTACCCGCATAAAATTGTGCTGGCAGACGCCAAAATTGCCGATGCGGGCAAAATCCTTTCTCGTATGTGCTTCGAAGCCAACGCTGACTGGGTGACCGTGATTTGCTGCGCGGATATCAACACCGCCAAAGGCGCGCTGGACGTGGCGAAAGAGTTTAACGGTGATGTGCAGATTGAACTGACCGGTTACTGGACCTGGGAACAGGCGCAGCAGTGGCGTGACGCAGGCATTGGGCAGGTGGTTTATCATCGCAGCCGTGACGCGCAGGCCGCCGGCGTGGCCTGGGGCGAAGCGGACATTACCGCGATCAAACGCCTTTCCGATATGGGCTTCAAAGTGACCGTCACCGGTGGCCTGGCGCTGGAAGATCTGCCGCTGTTCAAAGGCATTCCGATTCATGTGTTTATCGCAGGTCGCAGCATCCGTGATGCCGCTTCTCCGGTTGAAGCCGCACGTCAGTTCAAACGTTCCATCGCCGAACTGTGGGGCTAAGGAGCGGATATGTTGTCCAAACAAATCCCGCTTGGCATCTATGAAAAAGCACTCCCCGCCGGGGAGTGCTGGCTGGAACGGCTGCAACTGGCAAAAACGTTAGGCTTCGATTTTGTCGAGATGTCGGTGGATGAAACTGACGATCGCCTGTCGCGCCTCGACTGGAGCCGCGAGCAGCGTCTGGCGCTGGTGAATGCGATTGTTGAAACCGGCGTGCGCGTGCCGTCCATGTGCCTTTCTGCTCATCGTCGTTTCCCGCTGGGCAGTGAAGATGACGCGGTGCGGGCGCAGGGGCTGGAGATCATGCGTAAAGCTATCCAGTTCGCCCAGGACGTCGGCATTCGCGTGATCCAGCTGGCGGGCTATGACGTTTACTATCAGGAAGCCAATAACGAAACGCGTCGTCGTTTTCGTGACGGTCTGAAAGAGAGCGTTGAGATGGCAAGCCGCGCGCAGGTGACGCTGGCAATGGAGATCATGGATTACCCATTGATGAACTCCATCAGCAAGGCGCTGGGCTACGCGCACTATCTCAACAACCCGTGGTTCCAGCTCTACCCGGATATCGGCAACCTGTCGGCGTGGGACAACGATGTGCAGATGGAATTGCAGGCCGGAATAGGGCATATCGTCGCGGTGCATGTGAAAGACACCAAACCGGGCGTCTTCAAAAACGTGCCCTTTGGTGAAGGCGTGGTGGATTTCGAACGTTGCTTTGAAACGCTCAAACAGAGTGGTTATTGCGGGCCTTACCTGATTGAGATGTGGAGTGAAACGGCGGAAGACCCGGCGGCGGAAGTGGCGAAAGCGCGTGATTGGGTGAAAGCGCGCATGGCCAAAGCAGGTATGGTGGAGGCGGCATAATGCAAAAGCTGAAACAGCAGGTGTTTGAAGCCAATATGGATCTGCCGCGTTACGGGCTGGTGACCTTTACCTGGGGCAACGTTAGCGCCATTGATCGCAAGCACGGGCTGGTGGTGATCAAGCCCAGCGGTGTCGCCTACGAAACCATGAAAGCGGACGATATGGTGGTGGTCGATATGAGCGGCAAGGTGGTGGACGGTCAGTATCGCCCCTCATCAGACACCGCGACGCATCTCGAACTCTACCGCCGTTACCCGTCGCTTGGCGGCATCGTGCATACCCACTCCACTCATGCCACCGCATGGGCGCAGGCGGGGCTGGCAATTCCGGCGTTAGGCACCACGCACGCTGACTACTTCTTTGGCGACATCCCGTGTACGCGTGGATTAAGCGAAGAAGAGGTGCAGGGCGAGTATGAACTGAACACCGGCAAAGTGATTATCGAAACGCTGGGCGATGCCGAGCCGCTGCATACACCGGGAATTGTGGTGTATCAGCACGGACCATTTGCCTGGGGGAAAGATGCTCACGATGCGGTGCATAACGCGGTCGTGATGGAAGAAGTGGCGAAGATGGCGTGGATTGCGCGCGGCATTAACCCGCAGCTTAATCCCATCGACAGCTACCTGATGAATAAACACTTCATGCGTAAGCATGGTCCCAATGCCTATTACGGGCAGAAGTAAAACACGTGCTGCGGAAATTTCCTTCTTCGGGAGATAACTGGTCTGATTCCGCAGCCGTTTTCAAAAAAAGCCCCCTGAGAAGGGGGCAAAGCAAACTATGGCAATGTTTCGTTGGTTATACCTGGTGCTAGCGATAAATATCCGCGCTGGCGTGCATGTTGCCGTTACTCCCCGGTTCCCGCATCAGAATCACGTGGTAGTACGTTGCGCCTTGCGCATCTGTCTCTTCATTCAGTGCCTGGCGAGCTTCACTTTCAGTGGCGAAGTTATGGTTGATATAAATCACGCCTAAGCTCTGTACGTCGTCCATATTTCTGGCCTGGTGGTTATTAATTTCAATGGCTGCCCATGTATTTGCACTTAGCAAAAGCACAGCCAGAAGGGCTAAAACACGGCTGAACATAGATACCTCCTCGACGGCTGTCTTTGTGTGCTCTCCTCTGTGATGATCTTCTGATTTAATTTTAATCAATGATAAAGAAGTTGATGGTGACCATTTCTGATGCAGTTGTTCAAAAAAACACCGTAATGGAATGTGATGAACTTCAAATCAGCGGGTTAGTACGATTTGGCGAAAGGTGAGATTTATTTGTCGGCTGGCCTTGAGTTTAGCGGGGTATACCAGTACTATAACGCGTCATTTTTCAGCCGCCCTTTAACACGTTCCTTGCCTCCATGGGCTGCGGCTGACCCAGACAGGAGGCTGAATAATCCGTAAGGAGCAATTCGATGCGTCATTACGAAATCGTTTTTATGGTCCATCCTGACCAGAGCGAACAGGTTCCGGGCATGATCGAGCGCTACACTGCTGCCATCACTGGTGCAGAAGGCAAGATCCACCGTCTGGAAGACTGGGGCCGCCGTCAGCTGGCTTACCCGATCAACAAACTGCACAAAGCTCACTACGTTCTGATGAACGTTGAAGCGCCGCAGGAAGTGATCGATGAGCTGGAAACTACCTTCCGCTTCAACGACGCCGTTATCCGTAGCATGGTAATGCGTACTAAGCACGCCGTTACCGAAGCATCTCCGATGGTTAAAGCGAAAGACGAGCGCCGTGAGCGTCGCGATGACTTCGCAAACGAAACCGCTGATGATGCTGAAGCTGGGGATTCTGAAGAGTAATTTCTGATGACCAACCGTCTGGTGTTGTCCGGCACCGTGTGCAGGACTCCCCTTCGAAAGGTCAGTCCATCAGGAATTCCTCACTGCCAGTTCGTGCTTGAGCATCGTTCTGTGCAGGAGGAAGCCGGTTTTCACCGGCAGGCGTGGTGCCAAATGCCCGTTATCATTAGCGGACACGAAAACCAGGCCATTACTCACAGTATAACGGTCGGCAGTCGCATAACCGTTCAGGGGTTCATTTCATGCCACAAGGCAAAGAACGGACTGAGCAAAATGGTTTTGCATGCCGAGCAGATTGAATTGATAGATTCTGGAGACTAGCCATATGGCACGTTATTTCCGTCGTCGCAAGTTCTGCCGTTTCACCGCGGAAGGCGTTCAAGAGATCGACTATAAAGATATCGCTACGCTGAAAAACTACATCACCGAAAGCGGTAAGATTGTCCCAAGCCGTATCACCGGGACCCGTGCAAAATACCAGCGTCAGCTGGCTCGCGCTATCAAACGCGCTCGCTACCTGTCCCTGCTGCCGTACACTGATCGCCATCAGTAATCGGTCACGGTCCATTAATACGACTTTGAGAGGATAAGGTAATGCAAGTTATTCTGCTTGATAAAGTAGCAAACCTGGGTAGCCTGGGTGATCAGGTAAACGTTAAAGCGGGCTATGCTCGTAACTTCCTGGTACCGCAGGGTAAAGCTGTTCCAGCTACCAAGAAAAACATTGAATTCTTCGAAGCACGTCGCGCTGAACTGGAAGCTAAACTGGCTGAAGTTCTGGCAGCAGCTAATGCTCGCGCTGAGAAAATCAATGCACTGGAAACTGTTACCATCGCGTCTAAAGCTGGCGACGAAGGTAAACTGTTCGGTTCCATCGGTACTCGCGACATCGCTGACGCTGTAACTGCAGCTGGCGTTGAAGTGGCTAAGAGCGAAGTTCGTCTGCCGAACGGCGTTCTGCGTACCACTGGCGAACACGAAGTGAGCTTCCAGGTTCACAGCGAAGTATTCGCGAAAGTGATCGTAAACGTAGTAGCTGAATAATTCGTTATTCAACGAGACGTAAAAACGCCGACCATTGGTCGGCGTTTTGCTTTATAGCGAAAGCGTTACAACTGGAGTATAACGCTCTGATATCTATTAATTAGCTTGTCGCTAGCTGTACTTGCGGTTCTTCATCTTTAACTTTGATAAGCGTCCACAATGCAATAGCGCCAATAATGTCAAAGAAAGCCAGAGCAATAAAGAACGGTGCGAAGCCGATAATGTGAACGAATGCCCCGATGAACAGGTTGAAAATCAACTGACCGCTCCACGCACAGGCTCCAGCCATACCCACTGCGGTAGCCACTTCGTCTTTTTTGAACAGATCGCCGCCCAGAGTTGCTGCCACAGTAGAAAGGCATTGATGCGAGAACGCGCCAATACTAATCAGTAACACGGCAATGTAGGGATTTTCGACAATACTCACCAGACCAATCGTCATCATAATGACGGCAGCGATAGTGAAGGTAATTCTTCGTGAATTGATTAAACTCACGCCGCGATCATGGAAGAACTTCGCGACAAAACCACTGGCTAAACAGCCAAGGTCGCCCAACAGGAAAGGTAGCCAGACGAACATCGCAATTTCTTTCAGGCTAAAATGCAGCGTTTCAACAAAGAAAATTGGCACCCAGAAGTTAATGGTTCCCCATGCCGGGTCAGCGAGAAAACGCGCGATGCCAATCCCCCAGAAATTACGTTGGCTGAGGATATGCTTGATTGATGTTTTTTCTTTCTTATCTGTTTTAAGATGCTGTTCTTGCCCTGATTCAATATAGTGGCGCTCTTCATCAGAAAGGCGTTTGGCATCTTTTGGATCTTTATAACAAAAGAACCAAAATAAAGCCGCGAGCAAAGCAAGGCTACCTGAGACAATAAACGCAAATTGCCAGCTATGAAACATAATGCACCAGGCAATTAGCGGTGGTGCAAGCATCGCGCCGAGTGAGGTGCCCATATTGAAAACACCTGTTGCCACGCCACGCTCTTTTGCCGGGAACCATGTTGATGCGGTTTTTACACCGGCCGGAATTGCCGACGCTTCGCTGAAACCCATCAGGGCGCGCATAAATGCCAGACCTGACCATGTTCCGGTCAGCGCATGACCCATTGTTGCCAGCCCCCATACTGCGGCGCAAATCGCAAAACTCAATTTCAGACCAACAGTGTCAATAAAGAATCCCATTACCGGTTGACCCAATGTATAGGCCAACTGGAATGCACTGACAATCCATGAATATTGCTCTTTGGTTATTCCAGTTGTCTCCATAATAGTTGGAGCTGCAATACCTAACGCCGTTCTGTCCAGATAATTGATTACAGTGATAAAGCATACGAGGGCAATCATATGCCACCGGTAATTCTTTATTTTATTCATGTTTAAACCTTTTAATTATATTAATAAACCCTGGTTGTTGGTAATTCCGTGTAATAGTTAATAAAAATCAGGTACAGAGAACATATTAAAAATTATTGTGTGTAAATCTCTCCCTTTAGAAAATCTGGCCAGTTTTTTTCAAAGTAAATACCATTAATACGCGGTAGCACACGTAACGACTTCACTTCAGTAATAAAAGAGTCTTGTGAATAATGAATAGTTAATTTGTTATTTTTATCGTCAGCGAGTTCAGAGCGAAAATGCCATTCTTCTTTTGCACCCTGACGAGTTTGCGGTAGACATTCGCCTTGTGGATCAATAACCATCCGCGCCCCACGGCTGCCGCCGCCTGCATCAATATAATGCGTCAACTGTGTCAATACGGCGGCAGACGTCAGCGCCATATGCCGCCACATAAATAGCTCGGCAATTTCGCCAACATGGTTGATGGTCAAACCGTGTTGTTGCACAAACTCACTTAACAGCAGGGCGTCACGGGCGGCGTGACGAACTTTATCGGCATGACAAATAAATCCGGCGTAATCAGACATTCGCGCCTGGATTTTTTCTTTCACCGCAGCCAGCGCCATTCCATTTTCGTTTGCCAGCGCCTGAGTGATGATCTCTCTGATTGAATTTAGTGCCGGAGATGCCAATTGTGCGACATCATCTTCAACAGATCGCTTTTGTGTGCAGCCAATAAAACGCGCCAGACGCACGGCAAAAACTTGTCCGGCATTCAGCGCCGCGCCGCCAGGTCGGGTAACACCGTGAGTTCCGGCGACTTCTCCCACCGCAAAACAACCGGGCAGAGAAGTTTGCCCCCAGATATCAACCTCAATGCCGCCATTCATATGCTGATTATTCATGGCAAACTGCAACGGCTGTGTGGTGAGATCGTAACCGTGCATCTTATACAGCGAGATGGACAGCGGATTCATTCGTTGCAGGCGTTCGATGGGCGATGGCGCCAGAGCATCGTTATTTTCCAGATACGTGCGAACGTCGTCGTCCAGTCGATCTAATGAGAATGGCAAATCACCAGGCACCGCTTCAGGATTTCGCTTGAAATCCATAAAAACCTGGCGGCCTGATTGCTGCTCTTGCGCCACTGCCATATCCAACAAGCTGGAGCCAAAACCCATCACCCGCGTGGCGTGGAACGGCCACTGATAGCCTTTACGGAAGATGTTTGAAGCCAGTTCCTGGGTGGTGCGATAGTAATCCGCGAGGAAGTTATACTCGTTGCCCTCGGCATCCACGGAATAGATATACGGGATCACCTGCACATAGGTGCCGGACAAATTCCACGGAAACGTGCTGCGCGGCGTGCCTATACCAAACTGGCTTTCGGTCAGATTGGTTAGCGTCAGACCTTCTTCCAGCGCCAGCCCCAGCGAGCCAAAGCATTTATGCGGATAAACACTGTCGCGATAAAGCTCGCCCGGCCCGCCTGTTGCCAGTACCACATTGGGCGCAGTGACAATTGCCAGCCCCCACGGGTTATGGGCGCGGGAACCGGTTGCGAGGATAGCCCCGGCCACACGATCTTCGCCGTTTTCACCGCGTTGATGCAGCAGTTTAATCACCGTTGCACTGGTCAACAGTGGGATGGCGAGGCGCTGCACTTCTTCGAGCAATACTTTCACCATCAGACGAGAAGTGCGCGGCCCACAGGAGGTTGCGCGTCCGGCTTCGTCATGGTCGGTCTGATAACGGAGAATTGCACCATAGCGATCTTCCGGTAATTCCAGACCGAGATATTGCAGCCCGCCAAGGGTATGTAGGGAACCGACCGCTTCGACATACGCCGTGTCGTGATCCATCGCACCGCCGCTCGCCAGTGCTTCAGCAAGTTTTGCGAAGTTATCGCCGTTGCCCGCCGTTGCGGCGGTAAACAGCGTCTGTTTATCGGAACCGGAGCAGGCCGATGTTCCCATGTATAACCCGGCGGTGGCGATTAGCACATTTTGCTGGCGACGTTTCAGTTCAACCGCCGCACGTAATCCTGCCGCGCCGCTACCAACGACCAGAGCATCAACTTGCCAGAGTGGGTAATCAACACCGTCCACCGTGACAATTGACGTTGGCTCTGCTGACACAAAACCCTTCGGGAAAGTGACGTGCGTCAGCGCATCGAGGATGGCGTCATCAGTCTGGCTCATGCGTCCTCCATTGGCGTAAACAGGCTACTTTCCATCAGGCGCGGCTGGTTGATAATTGGACGGAAAGCCATGAACGGCAGAATGTCGCGGTCAATCTCCACGCCCGGCGCGATTTCAATTAATTCAACGCCTTCTGCCGTTAACTGGAATACCGCACGTTCAGTGATATACAGTACTTCCTGACCGCTTTGCTGTGCGTAGGCGGCGCTAAAGGTGATTTTTTCCACCTGAGTAACCAGTTTAGGGATTTGACCTGACTGGGCGATATGCAAGCCATCTGGTGTTACATCAATCTTGCTGCCTTTGGCGTCGAACGTGCCGCAGAACACCACCTTACGGGCGTTTTGCGCAATTTCGAGAAATCCACCGGGGCCGATTAAATTGCCGTTCAGGTGTGAGACGTTGACGTTACCATGTTGATCCATCTCGCCCATGCCGAGGAAAGTAATGTCGATGCCGCCGCCGCTGTAGAACTCGAATTGATCCAGCGAAGGGATAATGGCGTCGGCGTTACGGGCGCAGCCGAAAAACGCGTCATCCAGCATCATACCGTTATGCACGCCTTGCTCGACGCTTAGCCATAAACTTTGGTAAGGAACGCCTTCACGCAGCGCAACCCCAGGAATACCGCCGGGGATACCAAAGCCAAAGTTGGTTGAAGCGCCTGCCACCAGCTCGCGCGCTGCCCGACGGGCAATTAAGCGACGTACCGGATGACTAACCAGTTCAATAGCGTCGTTAGAACCCAGACGGCGATGTTGACCGCTGATCGTCAGGTCGTAACCGCCAAGATAGGTTTGCGGTTGTTCGCGGTATTCAACGATGCCATCAACCAGAATCCCCGGTAATTTGACCCGACGTGGTTCAATAGCGCCAGCTTCCAGTACATCGCGCACCTGTACGAACACTTTGCCACCGCTGTTGTGTGCTGCCAGCGCCATCGAATAGCTATCCATATCAATCGCTTCTTCTTCGAGGCTGACGTTGCCACGCGGGTCGGCATAAGTGCCCCGCAAAATGGCATAGTCCACTTTGAAAGGGCGATAGCGGAGTTTGGTTTCGCCATCAATTTCGATCAGTTCTACCAGATCCTCGGTGGTGCAAGCGTTCGACTTTCCGCCGCCATTGCGTGGATCAACAAATGATCCCAGGCCAACGTGGGTAAAAAGTCCCGGACGTCCGGCACCAATTTCCCGCAGCAATGCCTGAATCACACCGCCTGGGAAGCAGTAGGCTTCAATGGCATTGTTCTTCACCAGTTCCTGCATTTTGGGCGACCAGGTAAAGTGTCCGGCAATAATGCGTTTGAGCATTTCAGCATGAGCGAAGCGGTTCGTGCCTTTGCAGTCGCGATCGCCAATGCCCAGCGAGTGGATTAGCGTCAGGTCGCGTGGATGTCCGGTTTGCAGGAAGCGCGCTTCAATGGCTGCCAAAATATGGTCGGCTTCCACCATGCCGCCGCCGTTACCGCTAATGGCAATGGTTGCACCATCCTGAATTTGCGCCGCCAGTGCCTCGGCGGTTGTTATCTTACGCATACAATTTCCTTATTGATTATGGAAGCTCACGCTACTTTTTTCGGCAAATGCCTGCGTCGCCTGCTGGCAATCCTGAGTGGCGGACATTAATCCAGCCAGTAACTGGTGTGGGTATTCAGCGTGTTTATTTTCCAGTGCCAGAATCAGCTGCTTAATATGCGCCAGTGCCACCGGACCACATTTTTCCAGCTGCGCTAACTGGTTCGCCATCCAGCTTTCCACCTGTTCTTTTTCTACTACTTCATCAATTAAATTCGCCGCCTGGGCTTCATGCGCCGTCAGACGTTTACCTAGCATCAGCATCTGGCGACCGACCACCGGGCCGACCTGATTAAGCACGCGTTCAATGCCCATCCAGCCAGGCACCATGCCGAGCATGACTTCCGGGTTAGAAAATTTCGCGCTGGGGCGAGCGATTCGAATATCGCAGCACAAGGCAAGTTCAATACCGCCGCCGATGGTATGACCGTTGAGATTCGCAACCGTTAATTGCGGTAAATTGCGCAGGCGATTAAAAACGTCATTACCGCGTTTAATCCATTTTCTGCCCATATCTAATGGCGAATAGGCCGACCACGATTTAATATCACCGCCCGCACAAAAGAATTTATCGCCGGTTGCCGTTAATTCGACTAATCGTAATGTGGTGTCGTTTTCAATTTCATTTAAATAATGGTCGAGAGATTCAATCATCTCTTCGTTAATAGCATGACATTTATCTTCACGGTTCAACGTCAGACGGCAGGAAGCCGCCGCTCTGCTGAACAGAACGGGTTGGTCACTCATGATTATTCCTTAGCAATAATGCGCGATGCGATCGACGCTAATATCCAGCGTGCTGTTAATATCTTTCTGCCACCAGTACGGTGAGAATATTTCCAGTTCAATAGCGCCATTAAATCCGGCGTTTTCAACCAGTCGACGAATTGACGGAATATTTATCACGCCATCTCCCGGCATTCCCCGGTCATTGACCAGATCGGTGGTCGGCACTAACCAGTCGGAAACATGAAATGCGAGAATACGTTTTCCGGCGCGCCGGATCTGGCTGGCCAGATCCGGATCCCACCAGACATGGTAAACATCCACAGCCACGCCGAGGCCAAATTCGCCATCGGGATCGAGTTCATCACACCAGTCCAGCGCCTGGCGTAACGTGCACAAACAAGAGCGATCGGCGGCGGTCATTGGGTGCAGTGGCTCCAGCGCAATCGGCACGCCAACTTCTTTCGAATGTGGCAGTAACTGGCGTATCCCTTGTTTCACCTGTTCCCGTGCTTCATACAGATCTTTTGTGCCCTGGGGTAAGCCGCCAACCACCTGCATATAACAGGCGGCGTTCAGCACCGCTGCGTCGTCCAGCGCCCGGCGGTTATCATCAATCGCCAGTTTGCGCTCTGCCAGCGTCGGCGCGGTGTAGTAGGTGCTACGACATAAACCGGAAACGCTCATGTTACTGGCGGCAAGCTGACGGGCGATCTGCTGAAGATCTTCGCCCTGCAACTCTCTGCGCCAGGGGGCGATCGCACCTATACCGCGTGCGGCGCAGGCATCAATAATGGCGGGTAGCGGGGTTTTATAGCCCAGCGTCGCGGTATTGATGCTGAATAAATCCGGGCGTTGTAACAGATCTCTCATGGTTCAGCCTCAGAAACGCGGCATACTTAAGCCACCGTCGATGGCGACGGCCTGACCACAGGTGTAAATCAGTTTGCCTTCCGCCATCGCGCGGACAGTGGAGGCGATATCAGCCGGATAACCCCAACGTCCCCACGGCACCAGTCCCTTAGCGATCAGTTCGTCGTAATAAGCCGTTGCCGGAATAGTCATATCGGTTTTGATTAGACCAGGGCGCACTTCATAGACGCCAATTTGTTCGTTGCAAAGGCGAGCGGCAAACAGACGAGCAGCGGCAGAAACGACGGTTTTAGCGATGGTATATTCGCCGCGATTCATCGCCAGCATGATGGCGTTGATTGAGCTGACAAAAATAATCGAGCGGTGCGGGAATTCTGTTTCTGGTTTTGGCTGTGCGAGCAGACGTTTACTGAATGCCTGTGCGAGGAAGAACGGCGCGCGGGTGTTAATAGCAATGTTTTGGTCGAAACTGTCTGGTTCGAGGTCGAGGAGATCACCGCGTTTTTTCACAGAAATGCCCGCGTTATTGAGCAGGCAGTCCAGACGCCCCCACTGATTTTGCGCCGCGTCGAGCATCTCTTCATGCAGGGAGAGATCGCCAACATCGGCAGAGAAGCAAATCACTTCCACGCCTTCTGCCATACATTCCTGTTGCGTGGCATGTAATTTTTCTACGCTGTCGGCATCGGGGCGATCGTTAATCAACAGATTAAATCCGCCACGGGCAAGCTCCAGCGCACACCCCTTACCAATGCCACGTGCGGCTCCAGTGATGACGGCAACAGGACGAGTGGATTTCATACAATAGCTCTCTTTTTGAATATTGTTTCCCTAAGTGACGATTAGCTTGCGACGTGCGGCAAGAAAGATCAACCATCTGGTTGGTTGATATGCGATAGTGATCACAGGACATTTGATAACCCGATGAAAGTACGAGTTTTTAGCCTTTTTACTGGAGCTTCTAATTAATCGGGTTAAGATAGTCATCTTGAAGAGGTCGTGGGGAAGCGTTATGTATCTTGATACCAGCAACGTACAGAGCCTGAAGGAAAAGCTGCTGTTATGTGCGGTTAATGAATTTGCCGAATATGGTTACGAAGGAGCCAGAGTCGATAATATTGTTAAGGCCGCAGGGTGCAGTAAACAGACGGTTTATCACCACTTTGGTAATAAAGAAAATTTATTTATCGAAGTGCTGGAATATACCTGGAACGATATTCGACAAAAAGAAAAATCCCTGGATGTTTCAGGTCTTCCTCCACAAAAAGCAATTGAAAAAATCATCGATTTTACCTGGGATTATTACATTGCTAACCCCTGGTTTTTAAAAATTGTGCATAGTGAAAACCAGAGTAAAGGTGTGCATTATGCAAAATCACAGCGTCTTTTAGAAATTAACCATGCGCACTTGCAGTTAATGGAATCTTTGTTGGCTGAAGGGAAGAGACTCAATATTTTTAAGGCTGATATCGACCCGTTGCAGGTGAATATTAATATTGCCGCGCTCGGGGGATATTATTTGATCAACCAGCATACGCTTGGCCTGGTTTATCACATCAGTATGGTTTCACCGCAGGCGCTGGAAGCCAGACGTAAGGTCATCAAAGAGACGATCCTTAGCTGGCTTCTCGTTGACCCTTCATCTACCGCGCACGAATAAAACTGCCATCCGGCTGGCGGGTAAACAGAACCTGTTGATTATTCCCCGTATCAATGGTTAAGCCCGTCACTACGCCGCTGGCGTTCTGGCGGATTTGTACCAATTGCCCATTTTGCAAATTACTTAGCGGCTTGCCCGCGCCTTCGACCTGCGCCATCGCATAGACATCGGTAGCGGGTAGTCCGTGGTCGCGGAACAATTGCGCCATCGTTTTACCCGGTTCGACACGATAAGAGCGCCACTGATTATCAATTCCACCATCTGGCTGGAAAGGTTGCGTTTGCGAAGTTTGTGGCTGATCTTCCGGCTGGCCTTCCTGTATCGGTTCAGGGGCGACCGGAGCCACCTGATCAGGATCATTTTGTGGGGTAACTAATTGCGCCCGCAGTTGTTCTTCCGTTGGCGGTTGTGATTGCGACTGAATATCCAGCTGCGCTTCACGCGTCACCACCGGCGCGTTGGGCGTATCATCAGACGGAAGCAGAAAACCGACCACCAATACAATGGCGGCAATAATGATCCCCCGACGATGCATCGGCGGCAGCGGGTCCATGAAGCGAAAATTGTCCGGCGCGTGCCAGACTTTCTCCAGGGTTGGTTTTAGTTCAAAGCGCCCGGGCATGGTTTCCTCCTGCTCCGCGTCTTGTTCCTCAATTATAGCCTATGAATAAGCTAACGCTATGATGTCCGTGGTAAACCCGCCTTTATTATATTCATACGGGATATTGCTATTGTTTCTTTTTCCCCGTGATTTGTCATCATTCCCGCGACAAAGTTTTACCCAAGGAAGTGTGGCTGATATGCTGCCGCTACTTTATACCCGAAGAAAGGAAATACGATGACCACTCCAACTTTTGATACCATCGAAGCGCAAGCAAGCTACGGTATTGGTTTGCAGGTAGGGCAACAACTGAGTGAATCTGGTCTGCAAGGGCTGCTGCCAGAAGCACTGGTTGCGGGCATTGCCGATGCGCTGGAAGGTAAACATCCGGCTGTTCCGGTTGATGTGGTGCACCGCGCGCTGCGTGAAATTCACGAACGTGCTGATGCCGTTCGTCGTCAGCGTTTCCAGGCGATGGCTGCCGAAGGTGTGAAATACCTCGAAGAAAACGCCAAAAAAGAGGGCGTGAACAGCACCGAATCTGGCCTGCAATTCCGCGTGATCAATCAGGGCGAAGGCGCAATTCCTGCGCGCACCGACCGCGTTCGCGTTCATTACACCGGTAAGCTGATCGACGGTACTGTATTTGACAGCTCCGTTGCCCGTGGTGAGCCGGCTGAATTCCCGGTTAACGGCGTGATCCCAGGCTGGATTGAAGCACTGACTCTGATGCCGGTGGGTTCTAAATGGGAACTGACCATCCCGCAGGAACTGGCTTATGGCGAGCGTGGCGCAGGCGCGTCCATCCCTCCGTTCAGCACCCTGGTGTTTGAAGTCGAACTGCTGGAAATCCTCTAAGCAGCGCATTCTGTTCCCCTCGAGCCAGAGGGGAGCAGGCATTCAGCAATAACCCCTTCAGTTTGCCAAACGACGCTATTTTGTGTTGCAAAGACCACGTAAGCGTGTATTTTTGTGAGCTGTTTCGCGTTATCACCGTGATATGACACTCACTTTAAACATTAAATTAACATTAGATCTAAATCTTAGTATTCATCCCGCGTATTGTTACCTAATATCGATGAGTCCCGATACAGATTCGTCGTATCATAGACTGACTAAAGGCCGCAGAGCCTGAACAACACAGACAGGTACAGGAAGAAAAAAACATGGTAGATCAGGTAAAAGTCGTTGCCGATGATCAGGCTCCGGCTGAACAGTCGCTACGGCGCAATCTCACAAACCGACATATTCAGCTTATTGCCATTGGCGGTGCCATAGGTACAGGGTTGTTTATGGGTTCCGGTAAAACAATTAGTCTTGCCGGGCCGTCGATCATTTTCGTTTATATGATCATCGGTTTTATGCTCTTTTTCGTGATGCGGGCAATGGGGGAATTGCTGCTTTCGAATCTGGAATATAAATCTTTTAGTGACTTCGCTTCCGATTTATTGGGTCCGTGGGCAGGATATTTCACCGGCTGGACTTATTGGTTCTGTTGGGTAGTTACTGGTATGGCGGATGTTGTCGCTATTACCGCTTATGCGCAGTTCTGGTTCCCGGGGCTTTCTGACTGGGTTGCTTCGTTATCCGTGATCATTCTGTTACTGGTTCTAAACCTCGCCACGGTAAAAATGTTCGGTGAGATGGAGTTCTGGTTTGCGATGATCAAAATCGTCGCCATCGTGTCGCTGATTGTCGTTGGTCTGATCATGGTGATGATGCACTTCCAGTCTCCGACCGGTGTGGAAGCGTCGTTCGCGCATTTGTGGAATGACGGTGGCTGGTTCCCGAAAGGCTTAAGCGGCTTCTTTGCCGGATTCCAGATAGCGGTTTTCGCTTTCGTGGGGATTGAGTTGGTCGGTACAACGGCTGCGGAAACGAAAGATCCGGAGAAATCACTGCCACGCGCAATTAACTCCATTCCGATCCGCATCATTATGTTCTACGTCTTCGCGCTGATTGTAATTATGTCCGTGACGCCGTGGAGTTCTGTGGTCGCGGAGAAAAGCCCATTTGTTGAACTGTTTGTGCTGGTGGGGCTGCCTGCGGCGGCAAGCGTGATTAACTTTGTGGTGCTGACCTCTGCGGCTTCTTCTGCTAACAGTGGCGTATTTTCTACCAGCCGTATGTTGTTTGGTCTGGCACAGGAAGGCGTCGCGCCGAAAGCGTTCGCTAAACTCTCTAAACGCGCAGTACCAGCGAAAGGGTTGACCTTCTCCTGCATCTGTCTGCTCGGCGGCGTGGTGATGTTGTATGTGAATCCAAGCGTGATTGGCGCGTTCACGATGATCACGACAGTTTCCGCGATTCTGTTTATGTTCGTCTGGACGATTATCCTTTGCTCATACCTTGTGTATCGCAAACAGCGTCCTCATCTGCATGAGAAATCAATCTACAAGATGCCGCTCGGCAAGCTGATGTGCTGGGTATGTATGGCGTTCTTTGTGTTCGTGGTCGTGTTGCTGACACTGGAAGATGACACTCGCCAGGCGCTGCTGGTTACCCCGCTGTGGTTTATCGCGCTGGGGTTGGGCTGGTTGTTTATTGGTAAGAAGCGGGCTGCTGAACTGCGGAAATAACCGCATTATCATGCTGGATGGCGCAATGCCATCCAGCTTTTAGATCACTCACCCGCCAGCGCGCGCGGGAACAGTACATTGTTTTCCAGGCTGATATGCTCCATCAGGTCATCAATCAATTCATTGATACCGTTATACATCGCTTTCCAGGTGGTGCAGGCTTCTGGCGGCGGTGTGACGTTATTGGTAGTGTGTTTGATCACTTCCAGCAGTTCGCCCGCTTCATCGTGCTCGCTTTCCATTACGCTGATTGGCCCCATTGCCTGGCTGCCCATGCCTTGTTTGATCATCGGGAAGAGGATCTGCTCTTCTTTCATCATGTGGCTGGAAAGCTCTTCATGCAGCATGGTCAGGTATTTTGTCAGCCCTTTTGGCACGCTCGGTTTGTCGGCGTGAACGCGCTCGACTTTAGTCGCTTGCAGAATCAGCTCCGGCAGTTGCTCGCGGTGACGATCGTGGTAGCGCACGATGATATGGTCGATGATTTCTGCCAGCGGGGCGCTACGCCAGTCTTTCTCAATCGGTTGTTCAGCAAGCTTTGCCAGTTCAGCTTCAATGACCTCAACATCCAGCTCTTTACGTGCCGCCGCGCGCGCCAGCGTCTGCTTACCGCCGCAGCAGTAATCCATATCATATTTACGAAACAGAGCCGAAGCGCGAGGAATAGAGAGCGCCAGTTCACCTAAAGGTTGGTCGCGATAAGCCATAGCTGATACCTCATTCTTAATAAGATAAGATGTATTTTAGATGCATCTTTAAGTTAAAAGCTATAACCCTTACGTAGCAGAGGCTTATTTAACTCACAGCCAGCATGTCAACTTTCTGAGACAGATTCAGTTAAAGGCTTTTCCGGTTTTGCTCTGACTGCAATGACCACACCAACCACTAACAGCGCGATACCGCCCAGCGTCATCAGCGGCGGTATTTGCTGACGCAGCAAAAAGGTGTACAGCAAACCTGCCAGCGTTTCGAAAACAATCAACGGTCCGAGGATAACCGTCGGTAATCGCTGGCTGGCGACGTTCCAGCAAAGTGCGCCAACCCATGAGCAAAGCACGGCGATAGCAATCATCAGGCTAATAAATACCAGCGGACGGGGGCCAAAAGGTAGGGAGAAGTCCGGCGTTTGCGTATTTAGCCAGTAACAAGCGACGAAATAGCCGATGAGCGAAACCGGCAGCGTGACCAGCGCCTGCGCCGTCGCCCACATCATTGGATGTTTGTCTGGGTTTTCCCGCAGCCAGCGGGCGTTGCGTAGGGCATACCACGCCCAGCAGACCACGGAAACTAACGCCAGCACGATACCCGAGGTATAACGTGCCCAGTCAAAATTGGGGAGTCCGTGGTTTAACTCAGCAATATTCACACACGCCAGGCCGATGCCAATACAAACCAGCGCCGGAGCGAGTTTTCCCCATGCGAGTTTGCCGTCGCGCTGGCTATAAAGCAGATTGGCGAAGACAGGAATAACCACCGGCAGGGTGCCGATAATCATCGTGGAAACAGGCGCGCCGGTACGTTGAATGGCACTGGCAAGGCAAAAATAATAAATCAGGTTGCCCATCATGGTGAGCATCAAGGCGGTAAACCAATCGCGACGCGCCAACTGACGCAGACGCACGCGCCCCAGCCAGGCAATGGGTAGCGCAATTAACCCTAACGCCAGATAACGCCCCATCGACTGCAACATCGCCGGGTATTCCGGCACGATCAACGGCCCGACAAAAATAAGCCCCCACATCAACCCTGCTAGCAGGGCGTACAGCACGCCGCTAATCATCACTGGCATCCACTGGTCTGTCAGAAGAAATGTTCAGGAAGCAGACATGGTTGCTCCCGGCATCCCGTCATTATCAGAGAGGATGCGGGAGGATGCCACTTTAATTAACTAGTTATTAACATTAAAAAGATTGCTTACGCTTTCGGCTAACGTTGTCGTTGGGCGACCAATCAATTTGCTCAGCGTTTTGCTGTCATCAAACAGACCACCTTTCGATGCGCCAACGTCAGAATCAGCCAGCATGTCCGCCAGTCCGACAGGAAGACCAACGCCTTTCAGCGCAGTGGCGAAATCGGCTTCGCTCAGGTTCTGGTAGGTAACCGGCTTGCCGCTCTGTTTGGTCAGCTCTGCCGCTAACTGTGTCAACGTCCAGGCACTATCGCCCGCCAGTTCGTAAACCTTGCCTTCGTGACCGGCTTCGCTAATCACGCGCGCGGCAGCGGCTGCATAATCTACCCGCGTTGCTGAGGCAATTTTGCCATCGCCCGCCGCACCGATGAATACGCCGTGCTCCAGTGCTGCCGGGGCGCTGGCGAGGTAGTTCTCGGTATACCAGCCGTTGCGCAGCAGGGTATAAGCGATGCCAGAATTAGCCAGCATTTTCTCCGTCTCGATATGCTCAGCAGCCAGGCCGAGCGGAGATTTATCTGCGTGCAGCAGACTGGTGTACGCAATAAATTTCACGCCAGCCGCCTTTGCGGCATTAATAACATTACGATGCTGCGGGGCACGTTGACCCACTTCGCTGGAAGAGATCAGCAGCAGTTTTTCCACGCCCTGTAGCGCAGATGTCAGTGCGGCTTCATCGCCGTAGTCAGCCTGACGCACGGTAATGCCTTGCGCGCTCAATGCCTGGGCTTTTGCCGGATTACGTGCGATAGCCACTATTTGGCTGGCAGGGACGGTTTTCACCAGGGACTCAATAACATAGTGACCAAGTTGGCCGGTTGCGCCGGTAATAGCGATCATGGGAAGTCTCCATCGTTTTGTCTTGTGTTTAAATACGCTACCACCTAAACTTACTTTTAGTAAGTACGTACAAAAAGGTAAGTGTGAAATGAGTCAGGTTAGTCTGTCGCAACAACTGAAAGAGGGAAATCTCTTCGCTGAACAGTGCCCGTCGCGCGAGGTGCTGAAACACGTTACCAGCCGTTGGGGGGTATTGATTCTGGTGGCGCTGCGTGAAGGCACTCATCGTTTCAGCGACCTGCGCCGTAAAATGGGCGGGGTGAGTGAAAAGATGCTTGCGCAGTCGTTACAGGCGCTGGAGCAGGATGGGTTTCTTAACCGTATCTCGTATCCGGTGGTGCCGCCGCATGTGGAATATAGCCTCACGCCGCTGGGCGAGCAGGTGAGTGAAAAGGTTGCTGCGCTGGCGGACTGGATTGAGATTCATCTGCCAGAGGTGCTGGCGGTGCGGGATGAACGTGCGGCATAACTGCCGGATGCGCTGCGCTTATCCACCCTGCGCTTCATGACTTGTAGGGCGGATAAGATACGTCAGCATCGCATCCGCCAATAAGTGCCGGATGCGGTTGATGATTTGTAGGTCGAAAAAGATGTGTATTACTGACTCAAATCCACCTGATAAATCGCAAATCCGATATCATCGGTCGCGACTTTTTTCATCGGATATTGCCCTTTCTCTTTAATAAACGCAGCGGCTTTATCTGACGGAGAAGTTTCGAAACGGATATCCAGTTTCTTATCGCCGGGAATCGGTGCTAAACGCCAGTTGTTATCTGCCGCCGGGTGAATTTCCCCCGCACGCTTCGACTCTTCTGCAATCCACGCTGCCAGCACCGAGCGGTTTTCATCCGGTGAAGCAAAAGCAATATGGCTGTCACCCGTACCGGCAAATTTGCCGCCGTAAGCGCGATAGTTATTGGTGGCAACGAGGAACATGGCATTCGGATCAATCGGTTTGCCATTAAAGGTCAGGTTCTTAATCCTTTCCGCATTAGCATTAACCACCTGACATTCGCCGTCATAGCGGGCGGGCTGGGTGACGTCAATCTGGTAATTCACGCCATCAATAACATCAAAGTTATAGGTGCGGAAACCATCCCAGTTGATGAGTGACTGTGGTTTCGTGCTGTTGGGGTCAATCTGATTAAACTGTCCGGCAGAGCACTCCAGCCACTCTTTCACCTCTTTACCGCTGGCTTTCACCACGATCAGCGTATTGGGGTAGAGATAGAGATCGGCGGCGTTGCGGAAGGTAAGCTGGCCTTTTTCCACTTCAACATAGCTGGCTGGGTCGTTTTTGCGACCGCCAACTTTAAACGGCGCAGCAGCAGAGAGCACCGGCAGTTTTGCCAGATCGGGATCGCCCTGGATGTAATGTTCGACATACGCTTTTTGTGCGTTGTTCACCACCTGCACGGTCGGATCGTCCTGCACCAGCGCCAGATAGCTATACATATTGTCGGCAGATTTTCCAATCGGCTTGCTGACAAACTGGCGTGTGGCGTTGTGATCGGCTTTAAGCGTATCGACCAGTTTGCTATCTTCCGCCGCAAGGGATTTTTTATTGGCGATGTCGTAAATCGGCCGTGCTTCCGCTTTCGCCTGCGTCACCTGCCATTTTCCGCTGTCATTATCGAGTTGCAGATCAACCACGCCGAGATGATCGCCCCACATGCCAGGCATCACTGCTGGAACACCGTTAATCGTGCCTTTGGCGATATCTACGCCTTTGATATCAGCAAAATCTTTACTCGGGAAAACGGCGTGAGCATGACCAAACATAATGGCGTCAACGCCCGGAATTTCACTGAGATAATAAACTGAGTTTTCCGCCATCACTTTATACGGATCAGCAGACAAGCCAGAGTGCGCCAGAACGACAACAACATCGGCACCTTTCTCGTGCATTTCCGGCACGTACTTGCGTACCGTTTCAGTGATATCGTTAACGGTAACTTTGCCGGATAAATTGGCCTTATCCCATCCCATGATCTGTGGTGGTACAACACCGATGTAGCCAATCTTAAGCGTCTGTTTATTGCCGTCTTTATCGACCACTTCGGTGTCTTTAATTAAATACGGTGTAAACATCGGCTGTTTGGTTTTAGCGTCGATGACGTTGGCATTCACATAGGGGAATTTTGCTCCAGCCAGCGCATTTTTCAGATAATCCAGACCGTAGTTAAATTCATGATTGCCGAGTGTGCCAACGGTATAATCCAGCGTATTCAGCGCCTTATAGACCGGATGAACATCACCTGCTTTTAATCCTTTCGCCGACATGTAATCTGCCAGCGGGCTACCCTGGATCAGGTCACCGTTATCGACCAGTACGCTATTTTTCACTTCGTTGCGCGCGTCATTAATCAGGCTCGCGGTACGTACCAGTCCAAATTTTTCTGTGGATGTATCTTTGTAATAATCGAAATCCATCATGTTGCTATGCAAATCAGAGGTTTCCATTATGCGGAGATCGACTGTTGCCGCATTCACACTGGCGGCAATCAGCGTAGCAAGAAGCGTTGCACTAAACTTAACCATCTGGGCATCCTTTTATGAACAAGAAGATGAGACGTCTTTCATACGGAGCGTGAAGGATGCCATAAATAATAAATCAGGAAACGATGACGCCATCACAGTTGGCGGATTCTGTAACGATAGGGTATAAGTAAAACAACAAGTTAACACCACTGAAACAAAAGAGGTGGAGAATGTTAGAACAAGTATGTCAACTCGCACGGAATGCGGGCGATGCCATTATGCAGGTCTACGACGGGACAAAACCGATGGACGTCGTCAGCAAAGCGGATAACTCACCGGTGACGGCGGCGGACATTGCCGCGCACACCGTAATCATGGACGGTTTACGTACCCTAACGCCGGATATTCCGGTTCTTTCCGAAGAAGATCCTCCCGGTTGGGAAGTCCGCCAGCACTGGCAACGTTACTGGCTGGTAGATCCGCTGGACGGCACCAAAGAGTTTATTAAACGAAATGGTGAATTTACCGTTAACATTGCGCTGATCGACAAAGGCAAACCGGTATTAGGTGTGGTGTATGCGCCGGTAATGAACGTAATGTACAGCGCGGCGGAAGGCAAAGCCTGGAAAGAAGAGTGCGGCGTGCGCAAGCAGATTCAGGTACGCGACGCCCGTCCGCCGCTGGTGGTCATCAGCCGTTCCCATGCGGATGCTGAGCTGAAAGAGTATCTGCAACAGCTTGGTGAACACCAGACGACATCCATCGGCTCTTCATTGAAATTCTGCCTGGTGGCGGAAGGTCAGGCGCAGCTCTACCCGCGTTTCGGGCCGACGAATATTTGGGATACCGCTGCCGGCCATGCCGTGGCTGCAGCTGCCGGAGCACACGTTCACGACTGGCAGGGCAAACCGCTGGATTATACTCCGCGCGAATCCTTCCTGAATCCTGGATTCCGGGTTTCTATTTATTAAGCAATTTATGCAGCAAGTCCATGACTTGCTGCACTTCTTGCTGGGTTAACGCCCCGTCCTTCGCCCATTGCACGCGACCGTCTTTATCCAGCACGGCAATGGCGGAACTCTCTTCATCCAGTTGCCAGGCTCCGCGCGCGACGCCATTGCTGTCGACAATAAACTGCGACCACGGATAGAGCTTTTTATTGCTCTCCAGGCTGCTGCGTACAAACATACCGGAACCAGGGATTGCGTCGTCGGTGTTGACAATGGTGGTCGTCTGGTAGCGATCGTGCGGCAATTTCGCCGATTTAATTGCTTCAATCAGCGTCGCATTTTTCTCTTTTGCGGAGGTGCGACCGGCAATATGTTGCAGTACTCGCACTTTTCCCGCTAACTGCGCACTGTTCCAGGTTTTGTAGCTAAACTGATCTTTATCAAACACCAACTCGCCACGATCGGTAATACCAATCGGCGGTACGCGCTGACCAGTTTCGAATTTATGTGCGGAGGCCATCATCGGCAGTAGCAAGCAAGTCAGCGCGAGAATCTTGCGTAGGGTCATAGTGTTTCCTTCTTATCGTATGCAGGTGATCCGACCACTTGGGTCTGGCTTTTAATCATATGTGCTATTTATCGAATTTCCCGCAAGTGCGGTGCCAGTTTGCGGACAAGCGCACAAATCATATGAAAAATGAATGTTTATACTGAAGATTGTGGTTAGGAGAAAAGATAATTCTGAATAATTGTAACAGTAGGGTAAAAAAAATTATACACGCTGGAAACATTACCCCGATAGTCTATAGTCATTAGGCATTAAAATTTGCGCCTCATAATAGTTGGGCCGATTGTGGCACCGCAAAGGCGTAATACTCAGCAGGAGACAACAATGAAAATTTTCCAACGGTACAACCCACTTCAGGTGGCGAAGTACGTGAAGATCCTGTTCCGTGGACGGTTATACATCAAGGACGTTGGCGCTTTTGAATTTGATAAGGGTAAGATTCTTATCCCAAAAGTGAAGGATAAACTGCATTTGTCAGTGATGTCCGAAGTTAACCGTCAGGTTATGCGTCTGCAAACAGAGATGGCTTAACCAAGTGCTATGCAGTAATAAGACGGCTCCTGATTCAGGAGCCGTTGATGTTTCTGGGGTTATGCGACGCTTTCTTCTTTATCTTTGGCGTCAGGCAGTTTTGGCGAAAGGGCGGTGGCTTTACTGTCGATTCGCGTAACCAGTAGCTGGTCGATGCGGTAGTTATCAATGTCCACCACTTCAAATTTGTAACCGGAGAACTTCACCGAATCAGTGCGTTTCGGGATCTTACGCAACATAAACATCATAAAGCCGCCGATGGTTTCGTAGTTGCCCGACTGCGGGAACTCGTCGATATCCAGCACGCGCATCACGTCGTCAATCGGCGTACCGCCATCGATTAGCCATGAGTTCTCATCACGCGCTACAATCTGTTCTTCCAGTCCCTGACCAACCAGATCGCCCATCAACGTGGTCATCACGTCGTTGAGGGTGATGATTCCCACCACCAGTGCGTACTCGTTCATGATTACCGCAAAGTCTTCACCCGCAGCCTTAAAACTTTCCAGCGCCTCAGAGAGGGTCAGCGTATCAGGCACAATCAGCGTGTTACGAATTTGCACGCCGCTGTTCAGTGCCAGGCTTTGATTGGCCAGCACGCGGTTCAGCAGATCTTTTGAATCGACATAACCGATAATGTGATCGATATCTTCATTACAGACGAGGAATTTCGAGTGCGGATGCTCCGCCACTTTATTCTTCAGGCTTTGCTCATCTTCATGGAGATCGAACCAAATCACGTTTTCACGTGGCGTCATGGAAGACGGCACGGTACGGGATTCCAGTTCAAACACGTTTTCGATCAGTTCGTGTTCCTGTTTACGCAATACACCAGCCAGTGCACCGGCCTCCACTACTGCGTAGATGTCATCAGATGTGATGTCATCTTTACGTACCATTGGCAATTTAAAGATACGGAAGATCATGTTCGCCAGGCCGTTGAAAAACCACACCAGAGGGGTGCAGACGAACAGGCAGAAGCGCATCGGGTTGATGATACGCAAAGCCACAGCTTCTGGCGCAATCATACCGATGCGTTTCGGGGTTAAATCCGCAAACAGAATAAACATGCCAGTCACTAACGAGAAAGAGAGAATAAAGCTCAGTTGCTCAGAGAGTTCCGCCGATATATAGCGGGAGAACAGGCTATTAAAAGCCGGAGAGAACGCCGCATCACCGACGATACCGCCGAGTATTGCCACCGCGTTCAGACCAATTTGCACCACGGTAAAGAACATGCCGGGATTTTCCTGCATATCCAGAACGCGCTGGGCGTTTATATTGCCTTCATCAGCCAGCAGTTTAAGTTTGATTTTGCGTGAGGCGGCAAGCGAGATCTCGGATATCGAGAAGAACGCACTCACAGCGATCAAGCAGAGTATGACTAAAATACTGTTTAACATATCTTATCCGACCGTTCAGGTCAGATCCTCGGAAGGGGAAGTTGATTAATTTGTGCGAAATACACATTGAAAGCCGGCTCGAAGAGAGTGAACCGACATTTTCAGTGGCTAGTATAGCGTAAGGTACTGTAAAGTCGCCAGAGGGTTAAATTTTTGCTTCATTTCGCTTTAGTTCTGCCTTTTATTGCTACGCTTCAGGCGGCAGGCAAACGCCGATCCCACCAATTCCGCAATAACCATACGGGTTTTTATGCAGATATTGCTGGTGGTCATCTTCGGCATAATAAAACGGTGTCGCGTTGGCGATCTCGGTGGTTATTTGACGATCGTCATCGGCGGCAAGCATCGCGGCCTGAAAACGTTCCAGACTGGCGCGGGCGGCAGCATCCTGTTCTGGTGTTAGCGGATAAATCGCGGAACGATACTGCGTGCCATGGTCATTGCCCTGACGCATCCCTTGTGCGGGATCGTGATTCTCCCAAAATACTTGTAACAGTTGTTCGTAGCTGATCACTGACGGATCGTAAACCACGCGTACCGCTTCGGCGTGGCCGGTATCACCAGAACACACTTCCCGATAAGTCGGGTTTGGCGTGTAACCGCCGGTATAACCTGCGGCGGTGCTGTAAACACCGGGAAGTTGCCAGAAAAGGCGTTCCACGCCCCAGAAACAGCCCATAGCAAAAATGGCGATTTCCATTCCGTCAGGCACATTTGTCATTGAGTGACCATTGACTGCATTCAGCGTGGCTACGGGCATCGGGGTATTACGTCCAGGAAGGGCATCGGCGGGGGAAACCAGATGCTTTTTATCAAATAAACTCATGGTATCGCTCTCCCGAAAATCGGTCTTTGGGGTTTAGGTTGTAACAAGAGACGTATTTGCACACAATAACTCTCGTGAATGTGTATAAAGTAAAACATAAGAAATATTTTGGATTTAGTCTGCTTTTAAATCCATATTGCTGGTTTTTTGTTAAGCCGTTTAACGGGGTTCCAGGGGCAGGAACAAAGGATATTCAGGAGAAAATGTGCGCTATATCCGACAGTTATGTTGTGTAAGCTTACTCTGTTTTGGTGGTTCTGCTATCGCCGCGAACGTCCGTCTACAGGTCGAAGGGTTATCAGGGCAGCTGGAAAAAAATGTTCGTGCACAGCTTTCTACGATTGAAAGTGATGAAGTGACGCCAGACCGGCGATTTCGCGCGCGTGTCGATGATGCCATCCGCGAAGGCCTGAAGGCGCTGGGCTATTACCAGCCGACCATTGAATTTGATCTTCGCCCACCGCCAAAGAAAGGGCGACAGGTTTTGATCGCCAAAGTCACGCCCGGCGTGCCCGTTTTGATTGGCGGCACCGATGTTGTGCTGCGCGGTGGAGCACGGACCGATAAAGACTATTTGAAGTTGTTCGATACTCGCCCGGCTATAGGCACGGTGCTGAATCAGGGCGACTACGAAAATTTCAAAAAGTCCTTAACCAGCATCGCGTTGCGCAAAGGCTATTTCGATAGTGAATTTACCAAAGCCCAGTTGGGTATTGCACTTGGCTTGCATAAAGCCTACTGGGATATTGATTACAACAGTGGCGAACGCTACCGCTTTGGGCATGTGACCTTTGAAGGCTCACAGATCCGCGATGAGTATCTGCAAAACCTTGTTCCGTTTAAAGAAGGTGATGAATACGAGTCAAAAGACCTTGCAGAGCTGAACCGCCGTCTCTCCGCCACTGGTTGGTTTAACTCGGTGGTGGTTGCACCGCAGTTTGATAAAGCGCGAGAAACAAAAGTATTGCCACTTACCGGCGTCGTTTCGCCGCGCACGGAAAACACGATTGAAACCGGGGTCGGGTACTCCACAGACGTAGGTCCACGTGTCAAAGCCACGTGGAAAAAGCCGTGGATGAACTCTTACGGTCACAGCCTGACCACCAGCACAAGTATCTCTGCACCGGAACAAACCCTCGATTTTAGCTATAAAATGCCGCTGCTTAAGAACCCGCTGGAACAATATTATCTGGTACAGGGCGGTTTTAAGCGCACTGACCTGAACGATACCGAGTCTGACTCCACTACGCTGGTGGCTTCTCGCTACTGGGATCTCTCCAGCGGCTGGCAGCGTGCCATTAACCTGCGCTGGAGTCTCGACCACTTTACCCAGGGTGAAATTACCAACACCACGATGCTGTTTTATCCTGGGGTGATGATTAGCCGCACGCGTTCTCGTGGTGGCCTGATGCCAACCTGGGGCGACTCGCAACGCTACTCTATCGACTACTCCAACACGGCCTGGGGTTCAGATGTCGATTTCTCCGTTTTCCAGGCGCAGAACGTCTGGATCCGCACACTGTACGATCGCCATCGTTTTGTTACACGCGGCACGCTGGGCTGGATTGAAACCGGTGATTTCGACAAAGTACCGCCGGATCTGCGTTTCTTTGCCGGGGGCGACCGTAGCATTCGTGGCTATAAATACAAATCTATCGCCCCGAAATACGCCAATGGTGACCTGAAAGGGGCATCGAAACTGATAACCGGATCGCTGGAGTACCAGTACAACGTGACCGGAAAATGGTGGGGGGCGGTGTTTGTTGATAGCGGCGAAGCGGTAAGCGATATTCGCCGCAGTGACTTTAAAACCGGCACCGGGGTTGGTGTGCGCTGGGAATCACCAGTCGGGCCGATCAAGCTCGATTTCGCCGTTCCGGTCGCTGACAAAGACGAGCATGGTTTACAGTTTTACATCGGTCTGGGGCCAGAATTATGAGTTTATGGAAAAAAATCAGCCTCGGCGTGGTTGTCGTCCTCTTATTATTGCTGGGGGCGGTGGCATTTCTGGTGGGCACTACCAGTGGTTTGCATCTGGTATTTAAAGCGGCAGATCGCTGGGTGCCAGGGCTGGACATCGGTAAGGTGACTGGCGGCTGGCGCGATCTCACCTTGTCTGATGTTCGTTATGAGCAGCCAGGCGTAGCGGTAAAAGCAGGCAATCTGCATCTGGCAGTCGGGCTGGAGTGCCTGTGGGACAGCAGTGTTTGCATTAACGATTTGGCGCTGAAGGATATTCAGGTCAACATCGACAGCAAAAAAATGCCCCCTTCAGAGCAGGTTGAAGAAGAGGAAGACAGCGGCCCGCTGGATCTCTCCACGCCGTATCCCATTACCCTGACGCGGGTGGCGCTGGATAACGTCAATATCAAAATTGATGATACTACGGTGTCGGTGATGGACTTCACCTCCGGTCTGAACTGGCAGGAGAAAACCCTGACCCTGAAACCGACATCGCTGAAAGGCCTGCTAATTGCCCTGCCGAAAGTGGCGGAAGTGGCGCAGGAAGAAGTGGTCGAACCGAAGATTGAAAATCCGCAGCCGGATGAAAAACCGCTCGGCGAAACGCTCAAAGATCTCTTTTCTCGCCCGGTATTGCCGGAAATGACCGACGTGCATTTGCCGCTCAATCTGAACATTGAAGAGTTTAAGGGCGAGCAATTGCGCGTGACGGGCGATACGGACATTACCGTGCGCACCATGCTGCTGAAAGTGAGCAGTATCGACGGCAATACCAAACTGGACGCGCTGGATATTGATTCCAACCAGGGGATCGTTAACGCCAGCGGTACGGCGCAGCTGTCCGGTAACTGGCCGGTGGATATCACCCTCAACAGCACACTGAACGTGGAGCCGTTGAAGGGTGAAAAAGTGAAGCTGAAAGTAGGCGGTGCGCTGCGCGAACAACTGGAGATTGGCGTTAACCTTTCCGGTCCGGTTGATATGGATCTGCGTGCCCAGACGCGGCTGGCGGAGGCTGGACTGCCGCTTAACGTCGAAGTGAACAGCAAACAGCTTTACTGGCCGTTTACCGGCGAGAAGCAGTATCAGGCGGACGATCTGAAACTGAAACTCACCGGCAAAATGACCGATTACACGCTCTCTATGCGCACGGCAGTGAAGGGACAGGAGATCCCGCCAGCCACCATTACCCTCGACGCGAAAGGTAATGAACAGCAGGTGAATCTCGACAAACTCACCGTCGCGGCGCTGGAAGGGAAAACTGAGTTGAAAGCGTTGCTCGACTGGCAGCAGGCAATTAGCTGGCGTGGTGAGTTAACGCTTAACGGCATTAACACCGCGAAAGAGTTTCCGGACTGGCCGTCGAAACTCAATGGTTTGATCAAAACGCGCGGCAGCCTGTACGGCGGCACATGGCAGATGGAGGTGCCGGAGCTGAAGCTGACCGGTAACGTTAAACAGAACAAAGTGAACGTTGAAGGTACGCTGAAAGGCAACAGTTATATGCAGTGGATGATCCCTGGTCTGCATCTGGAACTGGGATCAAACAGTGCCGAAGTGAAAGGCGAACTGGGAGTAAAAGATCTCAATCTTGATGCCACGATCAACGCGCCAGGTCTGGATAACGCGCTGCCAGGACTGGGCGGTACAGCGAAAGGGTTGGTGAAGGTTCGCGGTACGGTGGAAGCACCGCAGTTGCTGGCGGATATCACCGCGCGCAGCCTGCGCTGGCAGGAACTCTCCGTGGCGCAGGTTCGCGTGGAAGGCGATATAAAATCCACCGATCAGATTGCGGGTAAACTCAACGTGCGCGTTGAGCAAATTTCGCAGCCGGATGTGAATATCAACCTCGTCACCCTGAATGCGAAAGGCAGCGAAAAGCAGCACGAGCTACAACTGCGGATTCAGGGTGAGCCGGTTTCCGGACAGCTCAATCTGGCGGGTAGCTTTGATCGTAAAGAAGAACGCTGGAAGGGAACACTTAGTAATACCCGCTTTCAGACGCCAGTCGGGCCGTGGGCGCTGACCCGCGATATTGCGCTGGATTACCGCAATCAGGAGCAAAAAATCAGCATCGGGCCGCACTGCTGGCTTAACCCGAACGCGGAACTGTGCGTGCCGCAAACCATTGATGCCGGGGCTGAAGGGCGTGCGGTGGTGAATCTCAATCGTTTCGACCTGGCCATGCTGAAACCGTTTATGCCGGAAACGACTCAGGCAAGCGGTATCTTCACGGGGAAAGCGGACGTTGCCTGGGACACCACCAAAGAGGGGCTGCCACAGGGCAGCATCACCCTTTCCGGGCGTAACGTGCAGGTGACGCAAACCGTCAACGATGCGGCGCTGCCGGTGGCGTTTCAGACGCTGAATCTGACGGCGGAGTTGCGCAACAACCGCGCCGAACTGGGCTGGACCATCCGCCTGACTAATAATGGTCAGTTCGATGGACAGGTGCAGGTGACTGATCCGCAAGGCCGCCGCAATCTTGGTGGCAACGTGAATATTCGCAACTTTAACCTCGCGATGGTAAACCCCATCTTTACCCGTGGGGAAAAAGCGGCGGGGATGGTGAGTGCTAATTTACGTCTGGGCGGTGATGTACAAAGCCCGCAGCTTTTTGGTCAGCTCCAGGTTACGGGTGTGGATATCGATGGCAACTTTATGCCGTTTGATATGCAGCCGAGCCAGCTTGCGGTCAACTTTAACGGTATGCGCTCGACGCTTGCGGGCACCGTGCGAACCCAGCAAGGTGACATTTACCTGAACGGGGATACAGACTGGAGTCAGATTGAAAACTGGCGCGCGCGGGTAACGGCAAAAGGCAGTAAGGTGCGGATCACCGTACCGCCGATGGTGCGCATGGATGTGTCGCCAGATGTCGTATTCGAAGCCACACCAAGCCTGTTTACCCTTGATGGTCGCGTTGACGTACCGTGGGCGCGCATTGTGGTGCATGATTTGCCAGAAAGTGCGGTGGGCGTCTCCAGCGATGTCGTGATGCTCAACGATAATCTGCAACCGGAGGAGGCGAAAACTGCGTCGATTCCGATTAACAGCAACCTGATTGTCCACGTCGGCAACAACGTGCGCATTGATGCCTTTGGTCTGAAAGCGCGGCTGACGGGCGATCTCAATGTCGTACAGGACAAACAGGGGCTGGGGCTGAACGGACAGATCAACATACCGGAAGGGCGCTTCCATGCCTATGGTCAGGATCTGATCGTTCGCAAAGGCGAGTTGCTGTTCTCTGGTCCACCGGATCAACCGTATCTTAATATCGAAGCAATTCGTAACCCGGATGCTACAGAAGATGACGTAATCGCCGGTGTTCGCGTCACTGGACTGGCGGATGAACCGAAAGCGGAGATTTTCTCTGACCCGGCGATGTCGCAACAGGCTGCGTTGTCTTACTTGTTGCGTGGACAAGGGCTGGAGAGCGATCAGAGCGACAGTGCGGCGATGACCTCGATGCTGATTGGTCTGGGGGTTGCACAAAGTGGTCAGATTGTGGGTAAAATCGGCGAGACATTTGGCGTAAGTAATTTAGCTCTCGACACCGAGGGAGTAGGCGACTCCTCCCAGGTGGTGGTCAGCGGCTATGTACTACCAGGTCTACAAGTGAAATACGGCGTGGGGATATTTGACTCTATAGCAACACTCACGTTACGTTATCGCCTGATGCCAAAGCTATATCTGGAAGCCGTGTCTGGTGTAGATCAGGCACTGGATTTGCTCTATCAGTTCGAGTTTTAGCGATGCGAATATTTGTCTACGGCAGTTTACGTCACAAACAAGGCAACAGCCACTGGATGACCAATGCCCAGTTGCTGGGCGATTTCAGTATCGATAACTACCAGTTGTATAGCCTGGGCCACTATCCAGGCGCAGTTCCGGGAAACGGAACGGTACACGGTGAAGTTTATCGTATTGACAACGCCACGCTGGCCGAACTTGATGCCTTGCGCACCAGGGGCGGTGAATACGCGCGCCAGTTGATTCAGACGCCGTACGGGAGTGCATGGATGTACGTTTATCAACGACCCGTCGATGGATTAACGCTGATTGAAAGCGGCGACTGGTTAGACAGGGATAAGTCATAATATAAACACGCCACCTTCGGGTGGCGTTGTTTTTTCGAGGTATCTCGCATTCTTTTTTGTAATTCCCCCACCTTTTGATTTTCTCTCCGAGCCGCTTTCCATATCTGTTAACGCATGAAAAACTCTGCTGGCGTTTACAAATGCGCAGGGGTAAAACCGGGGCACGCTTTGAACGGTGAGTATGAGTGAGGTCGGCTAACTTCCAGCAAGTGGCTATGAACAGCAAAATGGTGGTCGAGTTTAGCTTGTTCTTACCGTTCAAGCCTTTCAACTGCTGAGAATAATGATAGTGGAATAGATAGTTTATATATTGCGGGCATAAAAAAACCCTTACTAACCGAAGCCCGGCGTTCAGGGTTATTGCGCTAGAAGAACTTATTTATTCTTTGCGCGCTCGAAGGAAGCAACGATTTCAGCTTTAGCGGCTTCGGCGTTATCCCAGCCGTCAACTTTAACCCACTTGCCTTTTTCGAGGTCTTTGTAGTGCTCGAAGAAGTGAGCGATCTGAGCCTTCAGCAGTTCCGGCAGATCGTTAACGTCTTTGATGTGATCGTATTCTTTGCTCAGCTTGCTGTGCGGAACAGCAACCAGTTTCGCATCTTCACCGGCTTCGTCGGTCATTTTCAGAACGCCAACCGGACGGCAACGGATCACAGAACCCGGCTGCAGCGGGTACGGAGTCGGAACCAGTACGTCAACCGGGTCACCGTCCAGAGACAGGGTGTGGTTGATGTAACCGTAGTTGCACGGATAGAACATCGCGGTGGACATGAAGCGGTCAACGAACAGTGCGCCGCTCTCTTTGTCGATTTCGTATTTGATCGGATCTGCGTTAGCCGGGATCTCAATAACAACGTAGATGTCTTCCGGCAGATCTTTACCCGCAGGGACGTTGAGTAAGCTCATGTCTGTTTCCTTTAAAATATGTGGCAAACAAGTGCCGAGTATTATAGCCAACTCGCGCCGAATGTCTTCGCTTGTTTTCGTCCTCATATTCCTTTTTCGCCAGTTTTAAGACGGCTCGTGGAGCAGGAACATCCATAACCGTAGCCGCATTTTTCATAGTGATATGAAAGCGATTACAAACTTGTGATTAACGTTTTATTTACTTTTTTGAAGTGTGATGTAACGCAATCCGTTACATAACGAATTGTCTATAGTTTTTTCGCGAACATCTTTTCACCAATAATAACTATCCCGACGAGGACAACCCTATGTGGAAACGCTTACTTGTAGTCTCTGCAGTCTCGGCAGCCATGTCGTCTATGGCGTTGGCCGCTCCATTAACCGTAGGATTTTCGCAGGTCGGATCAGAATCCGGCTGGCGCGCCGCAGAAACCAACGTGGCGAAAAGTGAGGCCGAAAAACGTGGTATCACGCTAAAAATTGCCGATGGTCAGCAAAAGCAGGAAAACCAGATTAAAGCGGTACGTTCCTTCGTTGCACAAGGGGTAGATGCGATCTTTATCGCTCCAGTGGTGGCGACGGGTTGGGAGCCGGTATTAAAAGAGGCGAAAGATGCCGAAATTCCGGTCTTTTTGCTCGACCGTTCCATTGATGTGAAAGACAAATCTCTCTATATGACCACTGTCACCGCTGACAACATTCTTGAAGGTAAGCTGATTGGTGACTGGCTGGTAAAAGAAGTGAATGGCAAACCATGCAACGTGGTGGAGTTGCAGGGCACCGTTGGGGCAAGCGTTGCCATCGACCGTAAAAAAGGTTTTGCCGAAGCCATTAAGAATGCGCCAAATATCAAAATCATCCGCTCGCAGTCCGGTGATTTCACCCGCAGTAAAGGCAAAGAAGTTATGGAGAGCTTTATCAAAGCGGAAAACAACGGCAAAAACATCTGCATGGTTTACGCCCATAACGACGACATGGTGATTGGCGCAATTCAGGCAATTAAAGAAGCGGGTCTGAAGCCAGGCAAAGATATCCTCACGGGTTCCATTGACGGCGTGCCGGACATCTACAAAGCAATGATTGATGGCGAAGCGAATGCCAGCGTTGAACTGACGCCAAACATGGCCGGCCCGGCCTTCGACGCGCTGGAGAAATACAAAAAAGACGGCACCATGCCTGAAAAGCTGACGCTGACCAAGTCCACCCTTTACCTGCCTGATACCGCAAAAGAAGAGTTAGAGAAGAAGAAAAACATGGGGTATTGAGGGGCATCAATACCTGATGCCGACTTGTGGGCCGCCGGATAAGGCGTTTATGCCGCATCCGGCGGTTGTACAGCACCGGACTTAACACCGTGCACAATCTGTCCCCCTCGCCCCTTCGGGGAGAGGGTTAGGGTGAGGGGGACAAACGGCGCAGCTCTTAACATCAGGCACGATCTATTCCCAGACTTTTAGAGCGTGGCTAAGGGGGAAACCATGACGACCGACCAACACCAGGAAATCCTCCGTACCGAAGGATTAAGTAAATTTTTCCCCGGAGTCAAAGCGTTAGACAACGTCGACTTCAGTCTACGGCGCGGTGAAATTATGGCGCTGCTCGGTGAAAACGGAGCCGGTAAATCGACGCTGATCAAAGCACTTACCGGTGTCTACCACGCCGATCGCGGTACTATCTGGTTGGACGGTCAGACTATCTCACCAAAAAACACCGCCCACGCACAACAGCTAGGCATCGGCACCGTCTATCAGGAAGTCAACCTGTTACCCAACATGTCGGTAGCCGACAACCTTTTTATCGGCCGCGAACCTAAACGTTTCGGCCTGCTACGCCGTAAAGAGATGGAAAAGCGCGCTACCGAACTGATGGCATCTTATGGCTTTTCCCTCGACGTGCGTGAACCACTCAACCGCTTTTCGGTGGCGATGCAGCAAATCGTTGCCATTTGCCGGGCCATCGATCTCTCCGCCAAAGTGCTGATCCTCGATGAACCCACCGCCAGTCTCGATACTCAGGAAGTAGAGTTGCTGTTTGGCCTGATGCGCCAGTTGCGCGATCGCGGCGTCAGCTTGATCTTCGTTACGCACTTTCTCGATCAGGTTTATCAGGTCAGCGATCGGATCACTGTCTTACGCAACGGCAGCTTCGTTGGCTGTCGGGAAACCCGCGAGCTACCGCAGATCGAACTGGTCAAAATGATGCTTGGGCGCGAACTCGACACCCACGCGCTACAACGTGCCGGACGGACATTACTTAGCGACAAACCCGTTGCTGCGTTTAAAAATTACGGCAAGAAAGGAACGATCGCGCCGTTTGATCTCGAAGTGCGCCCGGGCGAGATCGTCGGACTGGCAGGCTTGCTGGGATCGGGTCGTACCGAAACCGCTGAAGTTATCTTCGGAATCAAACCCGCCGACAGCGGCACTGCGCTGATCAAAGGCCAACCACAAACGCTACGATCGCCACATCAGGCTTCGGTACTGGGCATTGGTTTTTGCCCGGAAGACAGAAAAACCGATGGCATCATCGCCGCCGCCTCGGTGCGCGAAAATATCATCCTTGCCTTACAAGCCCAGCGCGGCTGGCTACGACCGATCTCTCGCAAAGAACAGCAAGAGATTGCCGAACGTTTTATCCGCCAGCTTGGCATTCGCACCCCTTCCTCCGAACAGCCAATAGAGTTCCTCTCTGGTGGCAATCAGCAAAAAGTGTTGCTCTCACGCTGGCTGCTGACTCGTCCGCAATTTCTGATCCTCGACGAGCCAACGCGCGGTATTGACGTGGGCGCCCACGCCGAGATCATCCGCCTGATTGAAACACTTTGCGCCGACGGTCTGGCTTTATTAGTAATTTCTTCCGAACTGGAAGAGCTGGTGGGCTATGCCGATCGGGTGATCATCATGCGCGATCGCAAACAGGTGGCGGAAATCCCGCTGGCAGAACTCTCCGTTCCGGCGATCATGAACGCCATTGCGGCGTAAGGAGAACAGTGTGATGCCTCAATCTCTCCCTGACACCGCGTCGTCGAAAAGGCGTTTTCGCTGGCCGACGGGAATGCCTCAACTGGCGGCGCTATTGCTGGTGCTGCTGGTCGATAGTCTGGTCGCCCCACATTTCTGGCAGGTGGTGCTTCAGGATGGGCGTTTGTTCGGTAGCCCTATCGACATTCTTAACCGTGCGGCTCCCGTTGCGTTACTGGCGATTGGCATGACGCTGGTGATCGCCACTGGTGGGATTGATCTCTCCGTAGGCGCGGTGATGGCTATCGCCGGAGCTACAACTGCCGCGATGACGGTCGCGGGATTCAGCCTGCCGATTGTTTTGTTAAGCGCCCTGGGCACCGGCATTCTGGCAGGATTGTGGAATGGCATTCTGGTGGCAATCCTCAAAATTCAGCCGTTTGTCGCCACTCTGATCCTGATGGTTGCCGGGCGCGGCGTGGCGCAATTGATCACCTCCGGGCAGATCGTCACTTTCAACTCACCAGATCTCTCGTGGTTCGGCAGTGGATCGCTGCTGTTCCTGCCAACGCCAGTCATTATCGCCATGCTGACGCTTCTCCTGTTCTGGCTGTTGACTCGCAAAACGGCGCTGGGGATGTTTATTGAAGCCGTTGGTATCAACATTCGGGCAGCAAAAAATGCCGGAGTGAACACTCGGATCATCGTCATGCTCACCTACGTGTTGAGTGGGCTGTGTGCGGCAATTGCGGGCATTATCGTGGCTGCGGATATTCGCGGTGCGGACGCCAATAACGCCGGATTATGGCTGGAACTGGACGCCATTCTCGCGGTTGTGATCGGCGGTGGATCGCTGATGGGCGGGCGTTTTAACCTGCTGCTTTCGGTAGTGGGGGCGCTGATCATTCAGGGAATGAACACCGGGATTTTACTTTCGGGCTTTCCGCCAGAGATGAACCAGGTGGTGAAAGCGGTGGTGGTGCTTTGCGTGCTGATTGTTCAGTCGCAACGCTTTATCCGTCTGATTAAAGGAGTACGTAGTCATGATAAAACGTAACTTACCACTGATGATCACCATCGGCGTTTTTGTGTTGGGCTATCTCTACTGCCTGACGCAGTTTCCCGGTTTTGCTTCTACGCGAGTGATCTGCAATATCCTGACCGATAACGCCTTTTTGGGGATCATCGCCGTCGGTATGACCTTTGTGATCCTCTCTGGCGGTATCGATCTCTCCGTCGGTTCGGTGATCGCTTTTACCGGCGTGTTTCTGGCAAAGGTGATTGGCGACTTTGGAATTTCACCACTCTTGGCCTTCCCACTGGTACTGGCGATGGGCTGTGCATTCGGCGCATTTATGGGGCTTTTGATCGACGCGCTGAAGATCCCGGCATTCATCATTACCCTGGCGGGAATGTTTTTTTTGCGTGGCGTCAGCTACCTCGTTTCGGAAGAATCGATCCCGATTAACCATCCCATTTATGACACACTCTCTGGCCTTGCGTGGAAAATTCCCGGCGGCGGTCGCTTAAGCGCGATGGGGCTGCTGATGCTGGCGGTCGTGGTTATCGGTATTTTTCTCGCACATCGCACCCGCTTTGGTAATCAGGTGTATGCCATTGGTGGCAACGCTA
The DNA here is from genome assembly GCF_003046645.1 of Escherichia sp. MOD1-EC6475. Lineage (NCBI taxonomy): Bacteria > Pseudomonadati > Pseudomonadota > Gammaproteobacteria > Enterobacterales > Enterobacteriaceae > Escherichia > Escherichia sp. MOD1-EC6475. Next base: position 49,342 of record NZ_PZKQ01000031.1, read on the forward strand.
CATCAGCGAATCTGATGGGGATTTCCACCCGCAGCACCACGATTCGCATTTATATGCTTTCCACCGGACTGGCGACACTGGCGGGGATTGTCTTCTCTATTTACACCCAGGCCGGATACGCGCTGGCTGGCGTAGGTGTGGAACTGGACGCTATCGCCTCCGTGGTGATTGGCGGTACACTTTTAAGCGGCGGCGTTGGGACAGTATTAGGAACGCTGTTTGGCGTGGCGATTCAGGGACTCATTCAGACTTACATAAACTTTGACGGTACGCTGAGTTCATGGTGGACGAAAATCGCTATCGGAATTTTGTTGTTTATTTTTATTGCCTTACAGCGTGGGTTAACGGTGCTGTGGGAGAATCGTCAGAGTTCGCCAGTAATAAGAGTGAGTCCGGAAAATACAATAAAAGAGTAAATTCACTGATATATAAGGATATTTTTATGTGGGCAAAGGAAGGTGAGGGTTTAAGTACAACATGCAAAAGTTGTGGTGTGGATGTTTTACCACCTGATGATTATTGTAGAAGCTGTGATGATAAAAAACTTACGGGGATTGGCGGTTGGCTGTATTTACCTGCTATTTCTTTAGTGCTGGTGATTATTTCGAGCATTTATTCTTTTGTACGAACATGGGGGCTTGCTCAGAGTAGTCAGGAAGAACCGCTCAGAACTCTGCTTTATCTGGAAGTGGCTGGATTTGCCACGATATTTCTGTTGGTAAGTTATACTACCTTTTTGTTTTTTAATAAGAAACGCCAACTTCCGCACTACTATATTGCCCTTCTTCTGGCGCTCTTCGCATTGAATGTTGCTGATATCTGGGGAGCAGTACAATTTCTTCATGCCACAATTGATTTTTTAGACGCATGGGGTGTGCTGAAAAATATCATTCATCTGGCTATCTGGGTCCCCTATTTCCGAGTCTCTAAACGAGTCAAATTAACTTTTGTTAATTAGAACGCAAAAACGCCGGAACAATCCGGCGTTTTTAGACCATTACGCGTCCGGGAACTCACGGATAAAGCGTTCGACATCTTCAACCATATGGTTATTGCCGACGAAGAAAGAACGGCGCTGGTGCAGGGTTTCCGGGATGATATCCAGAATACGCTCTTTGCCATCGCTCGCTTTACCGCCTGCTTGTTCCGCCAGGAATGCCATCGGGTTGCACTCATACAGCAAACGTAGTTTACCGTCTGGGTGGCTGGCGGTGCTTGGGTAGAGATAAATTCCACCTTTCAGCAGGTTACGGTGGAAATCCGCAACCAGTGAACCGATATAACGCGAGGTATACGGGCGGTTGGTGGATTTATCTTCTTCCTGGCAGAATTTAATGTACTTCTTCACCCCATTAGGGAACTTAATGTAGTTTCCTTCGTTGATGGAGTAGGTTGAGCCTTTCTCCGGGAAGCGCATCCGTTCCTGGCACAGGCAGAAAACGCCGAGTGAAGGATCATAGGTAAAGGCGTGAACACCGCATCCTGTGGTGTAAACCAGCATGGTAGAGGAGCCGTATACCACGTAACCTGCGGCAACCTGTTTGTTGCCAGGCTGGAGGAAATCTTCTTCCGTTACCGGCGTACCGACAGGTGTAACGCGGCGGTAGATGGAGAAAATCGTACCGACAGAGACGTTAACATCGATGTTGGACGAGCCATCCAGTGGGTCCATCAGCACAACGTATTTTGCGTGTTCACAGCCTTCAAAGACGACAATCTCATCTTCTTCTTCAGATGCAATGCCCGCAACGATATCGCGCGCTTTCAATGCGGCTTTCAGTTTTTCATTAGCGAACAGGTCGAGTTTCTGTTGAACCTCGCCCTGCACGTTCTCAGCACCGCTGGCACCCAGGATATCAACCAGTCCTGCTTTGTTGATATCGCGATGGATAATCTTGGCGCCCAGTTTTATTGCCGACAGCAAAGCAGTGAGCTCACCGGTAGCATGAGAAAACTCGTGCTGCTTTTCGACAATAAATTCACCTAACGTTTTCATAAAACTTTCCCTGCAATGTTTATGGAGTAAAGCGACCGCAACAATCTTAACAAATAATCTGAATGTTGCGCTCAGGTGAATCGCGCCAGCAAATTACGGATTATCCTGAAATGCGTTTCTCACTTGCCCGACATATGCGTAAAATGAGCGGTAGATTAAAAAAGGATAATGACGTATGCGCATTCATATTTTAGGAATTTGTGGCACGTTTATGGGTGGTCTGGCGATTCTGGCGCGCCAGTTGGGCCATGAAGTAACGGGTTCGGACGCTAATGTGTATCCGCCGATGAGCACCTTACTTGAGAAGCAAGGCATTGAACTGATTCAGGGTTACGATGCCAGCCAACTCGATCCGCAGCCGGATCTGGTGATTATTGGTAATGCCATGACCCGTGGAAATCCGTGTGTGGAAGCGGTACTGGAAAAAAACATTCCGTATATGTCGGGGCCGCAGTGGCTGCACGATTTTGTGCTGCGCGACCGCTGGGTGCTGGCTGTTGCCGGTACACACGGCAAAACCACCACGGCGGGAATGGCGACCTGGATTCTGGAACAGTGTGGCTATAAACCGGGTTTTGTTATTGGCGGTGTGCCTGGAAACTTTGATGTTTCGGCGCGTCTGGGCGAAAGTGACTTCTTTGTTATCGAAGCGGACGAGTATGACTGCGCCTTCTTCGACAAACGCTCCAAATTTGTCCATTACTGCCCGCGCACGCTGATCCTCAATAATCTTGAGTTCGATCACGCCGATATCTTTGATGACCTGAAAGCGATCCAGAAACAATTCCACCATCTGGTGCGTATTGTTCCTGGGCAGGGTCGTATTATCTGGCCGGAAAACGACATCAACCTGAAACAGACCATGGCGATGGGTTGCTGGAGTGATCAGGAACAGGTAGGCGAGCAGGGACGCTGGCAGGCGAAAAAGCTGACCACCGATGCTTCCGAATGGGAAGTCTTGCTGGATGGCGAAAAAGTGGGCGAAGTGAAATGGTCGCTGGTTGGCGAACATAACATGCACAACGGTCTGATGGCGATTGCTGCGGCTCGTCATGTTGGTGTTGCGCCGGCAGATGCTGCTAATGCGCTGGGGTCGTTTATCAACGCTCGTCGTCGTCTGGAGTTGCGCGGTGAAGCGAATGGCGTGACGGTGTATGACGATTTTGCCCATCACCCGACGGCGATTCTGGCAACGCTGGCGGCGCTGCGCGGTAAAGTCGGTGGTACGGCGCGTATTATTGCCGTGCTGGAACCGCGCTCAAACACCATGAAGATGGGCGTCTGCAAAGACGATCTGGCACCGTCGTTAGGCCGTGCCGATGAAGTCTTTCTGCTGCAACCGGCGCATATTCCGTGGCAGGTAGCTGAAGTGGCAGAAGCCTGTATTCAGCCTGCGCACTGGAGTGGTGATGTCGATGCGTTGGCAGATATGGTGGTGAAAACCGCCCAGCCTGGCGACCATATTCTGGTGATGAGCAACGGCGGTTTTGGTGGTATTCATCAGAAACTACTGGATGGTCTGGCGAAGAAGGCGGAAGCTGCGCAGTAATTCTGAAGCTTCAGCCTGGAGTAGCATTGCCGGATAAAGCGTTTACGCCGCATCCGGCAAACCATACTCACATCAACAACACAACTTACCCTTCGTTCTCTGCCAGCTCGCGCAGATACTGGAAAATCTGTCGCGCGGATTTCGGCGGCTTATTCCCTTCTTTCTCTTTCTTCGCGTTGCGGATCAGAGTACGCAGTTGCTGGCGATCGGCATCAGGCCACAAGTTCAATACGTCAGCGATGGCATCATCACCGTGGTCGATCAAACGATCGCGCAGGTTTTCCAGTTTATGGAACAGCACCACCTGCTGGTTGTGGCGGTTTTTCAGCTTATCCAGCGCCTGACGGATAGGCTCTACGTCGCGCTGGCGCAGCATCTTACCGATGAGCTGCAACTGGCGGCGGCGACCTTCCATCTTAATACGCTGGGCTAACTCGATAGCCGCACGCAGATCCGCATCTAACGGGATCTTATCCAGCGCGTTTTTCCCCAGATCAACAATTTCCGCGCCCAGGCGTTTTAACTCCTCGGCATCGCGTTTAATTTCACTTTTACTGACCCAGATAATTTCATCGTCTTCGTCTTCGATATCATCACCGGGAACGTCGTCGAGCCAGTCTTCGGGCTGCTTAGTCATGTCAGGCTCCTTAAAAAAAGAGGCTAATGTTACCAGTTAAGATGCGCACTGAAAAACGGTTCTCTGTTAGACTTCAGAGAAACTCTCTACATTATGGCACTTGCAATGAAAGTAATCTCTCAAGTTGAAGCGCAGCGCAAGATTCTGGAAGAAGCAGTTTCGACTGCGCTGGAGTTGGCCTCAGGCAAATCGGACGGTGCGGAAGTTGCCGTCAGCAAGACCACCGGCATTAGCGTAAGCACGCGCTATGGTGAAGTGGAGAATGTCGAATTCAATAGCGATGGCGCGCTGGGGATCACCGTTTATCACCAGAATCGCAAAGGTAGCGCATCATCCACCGATTTAAGCCCGCAGGCTATTGCCCGCACCGTACAGGCGGCGCTGGATATTGCTCGTTATACCTCGCCAGATCCTTACGCAGGTGTGGCAGATAAAGAACTGCTGGCCTTTGACGCACCGGATCTCGATTTATTCCATCCTGCAGAAGTTTCCCCGGATGAAGCTATTGAACTGGCGGCTCGTGCTGAACAGGCGGCATTGCAGGCGGACAAACGCATCACCAATACCGAAGGCGGCAGCTTTAACAGCCACTACGGCGTAAAAGTTTTTGGCAACAGCCACGGCATGTTGCAGGGATACTGCTCAACGCGTCATTCACTCTCCAGCTGTGTGATTGCCGAAGAAAATGGCGATATGGAACGTGATTACGCCTACACCATTGGCCGCGCGATGAGCGATCTACAAACGCCAGAGTGGGTTGGGGCAGACTGCGCTCGCCGCACTTTATCGCGCCTGTCACCGCGTAAACTCTCCACCATGAAAGCGCCGGTGATTTTTGCCAATGAAGTCGCAACCGGATTGTTTGGTCATTTAGTTGGTGCAATTGCCGGTGGCGCGGTCTACCGTAAATCCACCTTCCTGCTCGACTCGCTGGGTAAACAAATTCTGCCGGACTGGCTGACCATTGAAGAACATCCGCATCTGCTGAAAGGGCTGGCCTCTACGCCATTCGACAGTGAAGGGGTGCGCACCGAGCGTCGCGATATTATTAAAGATGGCATCCTGACCCAGTGGCTGCTGACCAGCTATTCCGCGCGTAAACTGGGGCTGAAAAGCACCGGACACGCAGGTGGTATTCACAACTGGCGTATTGCCGGGCAAGGACTCAGCTTTGAGCAGATGCTCAAAGAAATGGGCACCGGCCTGGTAGTGACGGAACTGATGGGCCAGGGCGTGAGTGCAATTACCGGTGATTATTCCCGTGGTGCAGCGGGCTTCTGGGTCGAGAATGGCGAAATTCAATATCCGGTTAGTGAAATCACTATCGCAGGTAATTTAAAAGATATGTGGCGCAATATTGTCACCGTCGGTAACGATATTGAAACACGCAGCAATATACAGTGTGGTTCTGTACTGTTGCCGGAGATGAAAATCGCCGGGCAGTAAAAAAACTGGCGCGACCTGCCGCGCCGAATCTTCATAATAAAAAAGGAAGTGAGCAATGCGTAAAAGCCTGTTAGCTATTCTTGCAGTCTCCTCGTTGGTATTCAGTTCGGTGTCGTTTGCCGCTGAGCTGGAAGACAATATGGAAACCCTCAATGACAATTTAAAAGTGGTCGAAAAGGCGGATAACGCGGCACAAGTCAAAGACGCGTTAACCAAAATGCGCGCTGCGGCGCTGGATGCGCAAAAAGCGACGCCGCCGAAGCTGGAAGGTAAATCACCAGACAGCCCGGAAATGAAAGACTTCCGCCACGGTTTTGACATTCTGGTCGGTCAGATTGACGACGCGCTGAAGCTGGCTAATGAAGGTAAAGTCAAAGAAGCACAGGCCGCCGCAGAGCAACTGAAAACGACCCGCAACGCCTATCACCAGAAGTATCGTTAATTCCTTATTGGGCGGTGAAACGTTACCGCCCAACGCTTTCTTCTCCCTTCGTAAAATCACCGCAATATCTATCTTCACCACGGCATATTCCTGCGTGTCGTCCTCATTTTTGCGAGGCGTTTTCCAGAAATGAATGTAATGCATATGTAATGCTATAATGCATTACACTTTTCATAATTACCGGAGGCATAATGGCCACACTTAACGTCCGCCTGGATGACAAACTGAAAAATGAGGCTTATGCGGTGCTGGAAAAATTAAATATCACGCCTACTGAAGCAGTGCGGCTGCTGTTTCAATACGTTGCGGAAAATGGACGAATGCCGGTAAAAACGCTCACTGTCAGTGATAGTGAAGAAGCCTTGTTACGCACTGTCAGGGAACGACTGGCCAACCCACAAGAGGCCATTAAGGTCCGACTGGATGAACTATGAGCTGGCTTTTGATCTGCGGGCGCTGAAAGAGTGGCAAAAACTGGGCGTGACAGTCCGGGAACAATTTAAAAAAAAGCTTGAGGATGTGCTGAAAAGACCGCGCAATCCATCGGCTAAACTGCGGGATTTACCGGACTGCTACAAAATTAAGCTGCACACACTGGGATATCGCTTGGTTTATCAGGTTAACGATAAAGAGTTGCTCGTGTTGGTGATAGCTATTGGTAAGAGAGAGAACTCAGCCGTTTATGAAGACGCGACTAAACGGCTGGATGAGTGATTAACGCAAATGATGCACCACCTGATTGCTGCTGCCGCGCCAGATCAGGGAAGGGTCTTTTAAATCCTGCACAAATTTGCCGTCGACCAGCACGTTAATCAGATCAACAACCTGCATTTGCGCAGCATTGAGTTCGTCGAGTTTATAGCCTGTCCACACCCAGATATCTTTACCCGGACACTCGGCGCGGATGCGTTGTACCAGTTTCAGAATATCCGGCACGTTTTGCGGATGCAGCGGATCGCCGCCGGAGAGGGAAATACCCTGGCGTTTGATACGAGTGTCATTCAGATCGTTGATGATCTGGTCTTCCATTGCTTTGGTAAATGGCTGACCGGAATTTACCCGCCAGGTGCTTTTGTTATAGCAACCGGGGCATTCATGAACACACCCGGAGACAAACAGAGTGCAGCGAGTGCCGGGGCCGTTGACGATGTCGACAGGATAGTACTGATGATAATTCATTTTCGCTTCTCAATTGACGCCATGACTGCTCTGGTGCGTACGGGGCGAAGTCCTCTGAGGCTTACGCATTTGCCACCTTGCGACGACACCAACTGGCTAGAGGCAACTCATTATGTCGGGAGTCAAGAAGGGGCACGGAACGGTCCCCTCTCCCTGAGGGAGAGGGTTAGGGTGAGGGGGGGAAGGCTTAACCGATCTGCCCATTACCCAAATGTTTAACGCGGCGCTTAACTTCTTCCTGCTTACCGGCGTTAAACGGACGCGCATCCGGGCTACCTAAATATCCGCACACGCGGCGAGTTACCGACACACGGGAGGTGTCATGGTTACCACATTTCGGGCAGGTGAAGCCTTTGCTGGTGCACTCAAACTCACCGGTAAAGCCACATTCATAGCATTCATCGATCGGCGTATTGGTGCCGTAATACGGTACATGCTGATAGCTGTAATCCCAGACATCTTCCAGCGCCTTCAGGTTGTGCTGAACGTTTGGATACTCGCCGTAGCAAATGAAACCACCGTTAGCCAGCGGCGGGTAAGGTGCTTCAAAGTCGATCTTGTCGTACGGGTTCACCTTTTTCTCCACATCAAGGTGGAAACTGTTGGTGTAGTAACCTTTATCGGTCACGCCCGGCACCACGCCAAACTCAGCGGTATCGAGACGGCAGAAGCGGTCGCACAGGTTTTCACTTGGCGTGCTGTAAAGGCTGAAACCGTAGCCAGTCTCTTCTTTCCACTGATCAACCGCCTGACGCAGACGTTCAACAATCGCAATACCTTTCGCGCGAAGCTGCTCGTTGTCATAAACATGCTCGCCGCCGAACAGCGCGTTAATGGTTTCGTGGATACCGATGTAACCCAGCGAAATAGACGCACGACCGTTTTTGAAGATTTCAGAAACATCATCGTCGGCATTCAGGCGTACACCGCAGGCACCTTCCATATAAAGGATTGGAGCCACGCGCGCTTTCACGCCCTCAAGACGAGCGATACGGGTCATCAGCGCCTTACGTGCCAGCACCAGACGTTCATCCAGCAACTTCCAGAAGGTGGCTTCATCGCCTTTCGCTTCCAGCGCAATACGTGGCAGGTTCAGGCTGATCACGCCGAGGTTGTTGCGACCATCGTGGATCTGCTCGCCGTTTTCGTTTTCCCATACGCCGAGGAAGCTGCGGCAACCCATCGGGGTTTTAAACGAACCGGTGACTTTCACTACCTGATCGTAGTTCAGGATATCCGGATACATGCGCTTGCTTGCGCACTCCAGCGCCAGCTGTTTGATGTCGTAGTTCGGATCGCCTTTTTTATGGTTCAGGCCATCGCGAATCGCAAACACCAGTTTCGGGAACACGGCGGTTTTGCGGTTTTTACCCAGGCCTGCGATACGGTTACGCAGGATGGATTCCTGAATCAGGCGCGACTCCCAGCTGGTGCCCAGACCAAAGCCAAAGGTTACAAACGGTGTCTGACCGTTGGCGGTGTGCAGGGTATTTACTTCGTACTCCAGCGACTGGAAGGCGTCGTAGCACTCTTTGATAGTACGAGAGTTGGCGTAGCCTTCGGCGTCCGGGATGCTCCACTCTTCTGCGGTCTTGCGGTGTTTGTTGTAGCTGGCGGTGACAAACGGAGCCAGCACTTCATCAATACGGTTAATGGTGGTGCCGCCATAAATATGGCTGGCAACCTGGGCGATAATCTGCGCAGTTACTGCGGTGGCGGTGGAGATCGACTTCGGTGGTTCGATCTCGGCGTTCCCCATCTTAAAGCCCTGGGTCAGCATACCTTTCAGGTCGATCAACATGCAGTTGAACATCGGGAAGAACGGCGAGTAATCGAGGTCGTGGTAGTGAATATCGCCACGCTCATGCGCCTGCACCACGTCACGCGGCAACAGGTGCTGGCGTGCATAGTGTTTAGCAACAATACCGGCCAGCAGGTCGCGCTGGGTTGGAATTACCTTGCTGTCTTTGTTGGCGTTTTCATTGAGCAACGAAGAGTTGGTCTGTTCGACCAGACCTCGGATCTCCTGGTTCAGGCGACCGCGTTTTTCACGTTCGATGTCGCGATCGTGACGGTACTCAATGTAAGCACGAGCCAGTTGTTTGTACGGGCCTGACATCAGCTGGTTTTCAACTGCGGTCTGAATTTCGTTAATATCGACCTGGTTGCGGCCTTGCATTTGCTCGCTGACGACGGCGGCAACAGTGGCACAATAATCTGCATCATCGACTTCCGCTGCTTTAGCTGCACGCAGAATGGCTTCTTTGATGCGCTCTGATTTAAACGGCACTTTGCAGCCGTCTCGTTTCATCACATGCGGTGTCATGATCGCTCCATATTTTTAAGAACAGGTTATACACAGAAAGTTGGGAAGTGCGCCCCGCTTTATTTAGCTCTTTTTACGGGGAGTTACTGCAATCCCAATCCGCTTTATCCACAATTTTGTCGGCTTTGTTGGCGTGTGTCTTGGTGCAAATATAGTCGACGGATACAACATATTGGGTTGAGAGGCATTTTAAAGTCTATATATAGTGCTTTGCATTAAGGATGTTTGAGGTTTTTTTGATTTAGCTCAAAGTAAAAAGCAGAGTGTACGGATGACGGGCGCTACAGCGATGTGTAAATTTTTTAATAATTTTCTGTTCAAAAAACCAACAAAAACAACGCTCTGACAGGTAAGGCCCCGGAAATACTCGCTTTACCGGGGCCTGGCGAAGAATTATCTCTGCAACCACCAGACAGCCTCAAAAGGTCGCAATGTCATGGCTCCCGGTTGAGAGGCGGCTTCTTCATAGTTATGCATTAATAGTTGCCAGTCGCCGCTGATTTGCGTTGGTTGCCAGGGCTGCACGTCACGGCTAAGGTTGGCTATCACCAATAAAGTTTGCCCCAGCCATTCACGGCGATAGCACCACAATACAGGGCTGTTTGGCAGGAGATCCTGGTAATTGCCCCATGTCAGAATGGGTTCTTGTTTACGCAGCGTGATTAACTTCTGGTAGGTGTAAAACACTGAGGATTCATCGGCCAGCGCAGCTTCCACGTTGATTTCGCGATAGTTATCACTCAGACCAATCCACGGCTCGCCGGTAGTAAACCCTGCGTTATCGCCGTTGCTCCATTGCATTGGCGTGCGGCTGTTATCGCGGGATTTACTGGCGAGGATTGCCAATAGCTCTTCGGCGTCACGCCCATCGTTGCGCAGCTCGGCAAACATATTGAGGCTCTCCACGTCGCGGTAATCGGTAATGCGCGTGAAATGCGGATTAGTCATGCCAATCTCCTCACCCTGGTAGATATACGGTGTTCCCTGCATACCATGCAGTACCATCGCCAGCATTTTTGCCGCAGGCTCACGGTAGTCACCTTCATCGCCAAAGCGAGAAACAATGCGCGGCTGATCGTGGTTACACCAGAACAAAGCATTCCACGCAACGTTGTGCATTCCCTGTTGCCAGTGGCGGAACAATGTTTTTAACGCCACAAAGTCAGGTTTAGCCAGCGTCCATTTTTCACCGCCGGGGTAATCGACCTTCAGGTGATGAAAATTAAAGGTCATCGACAATTCACTGCCTGTCAGTGCCGCGTATCGCTGGCAATGTTCAAGGCTGGTGGAGGACATTTCACCCACAGTCATTAATCCGCGTGGCGTAAAGACATCGCGGTTCATTTCGTGCAAAAACTCGTGTGCTCGTGGCCCGTCGGTGTAGAAGCGACGCCCGTCGCCATCCAGATCGTTGGGGAAGTTCTGGTCTTTGGAAATCAGATTCACCACATCCAGGCGCAGCCCGTCTACCCCGCGATCGGCCCAGAACTCACAGACTTTTTTCAGTTCTGCGCGTACTGCTGGGTTTTCCCAGTTGAGATCGGCCTGTTCTGGTGCAAACAGATGCAAATAATACTGTTCGCTTTCTGCGTGCCAGCGCCAGGCATTGCCGCCGAATTTAGAACGCCAGTTATTCGGTGGTATTCCTGGTTCGCCATCACGCCAGATATAAAACTGACGGTAAGGACTTTCTTTGTTCAGTGCCTCGCGAAACCAGGCGTGTTGGGTAGAAGTATGGTTAAACACCATATCAAGGATAATGCGAATACCGCGCGATTTCGCCTGCGCCACCAGTTCGTCAAAATCGTCCAGCGTACCGTAGGTGGGATCAATCGCCGTATAGTTCGCTACGTCGTAACCGTTATCGACCTGTGGGGAGACATAAAAAGGTGTCAACCAGATAGCATCGACGCCCAGTTTTTGTAGGTAGTCGAGGCGCAGAGTGACTCCTCGCAGATCGCCGGTGCCGCTGCCCGTGGTGTCCTGAAAACTCTTTGGATAAATCTGGTAGATAACGCCGTTTTGCCACCAGTGGGGAAGATTAGTCATTACGTCATTCCTGCAAATGCGAGGGGGCGCAAGTGCGCCCCGAAGAAAATTAAACAATGTTCAGCGTGCCCAGGCGGTGTTTTCGCTGGTAGATAAACGAGGTGAGCACAATCGGGATGATGATGGCGATAGCCATGGCCAGCGCAAATACCTGCCAGTAGCTCGGCTGAATGGAGAGAATACCAGGCAGACCACCGACGCCGATGCCATTCGCCATAACGCCGTTCAGGCCGCAGAGCAACCCTGCCAGACCGGAACCAATCATCGCGCACAGCATCGGGAAGCGATATTTCAGGTTGATGCCGTACATTGCCGGCTCAGTGACTCCAAGATAAGCTGAGATCGCCGCTGGAACCGAAATTTCCCGCTCGTTCTGTTTACGGCTGGCGATAATAATTCCTACCACTGCCGACGCCTGAGCAATATTCGAAAGGGCAATCAGCGGCCAGACTGGCGTACCGCCCATGCTTTGAATCATCTGCATATCAATGGCAAGCGTGGTCTGGTGTACGCCGGTAATGACCAGCGGCGCATAGAGGAAGCCAAACAACGCTGCGCCAATCGGAGCAAAGCTGCCAGTCATCAGGTGACGTACCGCAAAGGCAACGCCATCGCCAATCATGCGACCAAACGGACCAATCAGCGCATGGGCGAGGAACACTGCGAGGATCAGCGAGCAGACCGGTACAACCACCAGATAGAGATAATCCGGCACGATGCGCTTAAGGCGAGCTTCAATAAAGCCCAGCGCCAGCCCAGCTAACAGTGCCGGGATCACTTGCGCCTGATAACCTACTTTCGCAATACTGAACATGCCAAAGTCCCACACTTCCGGCACCTGCTGCCCGAGCAGATAGGCGTTCATCAGTTGTGGAGAAACCAGCGTTACGCCAAGCACAATACCGAGGATCGGCGTGCCGCCCATTTTTTTCACCGCCGACCAGCAAATCCCGACCGGCAGGTAGAAGAAGATCGCCTCACCGATCAACCACAGAAAATCGTAGATCGTTTGCAGGGAAGGGTACATTTGCGCCAGCGTCTGGCCGTTGCTCATCGGCAGATCGCCGATAACATTGCGAAAACCGAGGATCAAACCGCCGCTAATCAGCGCGGGCAGCAATGGGAAGAAGATCTCCGCGAAATGGGAGATCAACTGCTCATGCCATTTCATATTCTGCCTGGCGGCTTTTTTCACCTGCTCTTTATCGACCTGCGCCTGACCAGTCGTTGCCAATAACGCTTTGTAGTAATCGCCAACGTTGGTGCCAATCACCACCTGAAATTGTCCTGCATTGGTGAAACAGCCTTTCACCATGGGGAGTTGTTCAATTTCTTTTGGTCTGGCATTGGCTGGTTGGTTGAGGACAAAGCGCAGGCGAGTAATACAGTGGCTGACCGTCGCGATATTGCCGCGCCCGCCGACCAGTTCAATCAACCGATCGATATCCGTTTGGTTCACTTTGCTCATCATAAGGCCCCGTGGCAGATGACATATTTGGTTGACGGCAGAATATAGTGGGAAGGAAAAATTAAAAATGGGAACGTTCCCGAAACACAGCGAAGATCACAATTTATCGTTCAGGAAACGATCAGGACAGGGTGGCGGGGATGATGATTTGTTGCGGTTCGCTGCGCCCGGTTATCTGCTCAATCAACTGGCAGGCCGCCTGGCGTCCGGCTTCTGCGTAGCCTGGGTCAGCGGTGACGATCTCCGGATGGAGGAACTTCATCAACGGTGTATTACCAACGCTCGCCAGCTGTAAGGTATCGATGCGTTGCTCTTGCAGGTATTTACTTGCGCCAAGTGCCAGCGTGTCAGTTGCGCACAGCAACGCGGTGGTTTCAGGGGTAATGACTTTTGCCACGTTCTCATAACCTTGCTTCATGGCGAGGCCAGGCAGAGCGGCGACGGGATGCAGTTTATGCGCTTTGCAGAACGCCAGATAGGCTTCGTGACGTCGTTTACCGGTCGTCACGTCGCTGTGCGGTACGCCGAGATAACTGATATTGCGATGCCCCTGGTCATACAGTCGTTGCATCAGGATTTTGATCGCCCCTTCGTCGTCATAACAGACTGAAGCAAAGCCCTTTGCGTCGCGTGCCAGCAGCACCAGCGATGACTGCCAGTGGGCTAACATCTCTTCGGTTATACCGGTAAAACCAAACAGTACCACGCCGTCGATATTACGACGTTTCAAAACGCCCAGATGTTCGGCAACTAATTGTGGGGAAAACTGGCTTTCCATCATGATGGGGTCGTAACCCTGTTCATAGAATGCTGGCAGCATGGTCTGAACCGCGAGATTTTCTGAGAGCGAATCCAGGCGGGTCACGATGATGGCGACCACTTTATCGCTTTGCCCACGCATGGCGCGCGCAGAGCGGGAAGGGGAAAATCCATGCTGATTCATCACCGCTTCAACACGCTCGCGCGTACGCTGGCTTACGCCGCTTTCGTTATTCAGCACCCGGGAAACAGTGGATTTTCCCACGCCGCTCAAGCGCGCGATGTCTTTGATGGTCAGCCGATTTTGCATCCTGTTATCCCGTAACTTGTTGTTTAATTATTAGAGACTAACTTTACCCTCGCATTCAGCAATGGGCAAAGTCTGGTTTATCGTTTGTTTAGTTGCCGACAGGTATTATATCGGCATAAATGCTACGAATATTATTGGATTCGCGGCGCTATTTATTCACTTACCGGAGGTTATATGGAACCTGATCCCACGCCTCTCCCTCGACGGAGATTAAAACTTTTCCGGTAAGCCTGTCTTTTCACGGCGTTACCGGATGCGTAAGGCCGTGACGTTTTAACGTCCCTGCTCAGTTTTATTACCTTCAGGTAAGGCTTCGCCACGCCTGAAGATATTTCTGCACTGTTCCTGACAGCGCGGAGGGACTCCCTATGTTTAAAGAAATTTTTACCCGGCTCATTCGCCATTTACCTTCCCGTCTGATCCGTCGCGATCCACTACCGGGTGCGCAGCAGACAGCGAATGCACCAATCCCGCCTTCCTTAAGCGCGCATTGCATGAAAATGGCGGTGATGCCCGAAGAAGAATTATGGAAAACGTTCGACACCCACCCGGAAGGGTTGAATCAGGCGGAAGTGGAAGTTGCCCGTGAAAAACATGGCGAAAATAAATTACCTGCGCAACAACCGTCACCGTGGTGGGTACATTTGTGGGTCTGCTATCGCAACCCCTTTAATATTTTGCTCACGATCCTTGGCGGCATTTCTTACGCCACAGAAGATTTATTTGCCGCTGGCGTTATCGCGTTAATGGTGGCTATTTCTACGTTGCTGAACTTTATTCAGGAAGCACGTTCCACCAAAGCGGCAGATGCCCTGAAAGCGATGGTCAGTAATACCGCGACGGTGCTGCGCGTAATTAACGACAAAGGCGAAAATGGCTGGCTGGAGATCCCGATCGACCAGTTGGTGCCCGGCGATATTATTAAACTGGCGGCGGGGGATATGATCCCGGCAGATTTACGTATCTTGCAGGCGCGGGATCTGTTCGTTGCTCAGGCATCGTTAACCGGTGAGTCTCTGCCCGTTGAAAAAAACGCGACCACGCGCCAGCCGGATCACAGCAATCCGCTGGAGTGTGACACCCTGTGTTTTATGGGCACCACAGTGGTGAGCGGCACGGCACAAGCGATGGTGATTGCCACAGGTGGCAACACCTGGTTTGGTCAACTGGCGGGGCGTGTCAGTGAGCAGGAAAGTGAGCCGAATGCCTTTCAGCAAGGGATCAGCCGCGTCAGTATGCTGCTGATTCGCTTTATGCTGGTGATGGCGCCCGTGGTGCTGTTAATCAATGGTTACACCAAAGGCGACTGGTGGGAAGCGGCGCTGTTTGCGCTTTCGGTAGCGGTAGGTTTAACGCCGGAAATGTTGCCGATGATTGTCACCTCAACGCTGGCGCGTGGCGCAGTCAAGCTGTCGAAACAGAAAGTGATCGTCAAACATCTGGATGCCATTCAGAACTTTGGCGCTATGGATATTCTGTGTACCGATAAAACCGGCACCCTGACGCAGGATAAAATTGTGCTGGAGAATCATACCGATATCTCCGGTAAAACCAGCGAACGCGTGCTGCATAGCGCGTGGTTGAACAGTCATTACCAGACTGGGCTTAAAAACCTGCTTGATACAGCGGTGCTCGAAGGTACGGATGAAGAGTCGGCGCGCTCGCTGGCCAGCCGTTGGCAGAAAATTGATGAGATTCCGTTTGATTTTGAGCGTCGCCGGATGTCGGTGGTAGTGGCAGAAAATACCAAACACCATCAACTGGTGTGCAAAGGTGCATTGCAGGAAATCCTCAATGTGTGTTCGCAGGTACGTCACAATGGCGAGATTGTGCCGCTCGATGACACCATGCTGCGTAAGATTAAGCGGGTTACTGATACGCTTAATCGTCAGGGGCTGCGTGTGGTAGCGGTGGCGACGAAATACCTGCCAGCGCGTGAAGGGGATTACCAGCGGGCAGATGAATCCGACCTGATCCTCGAAGGATATATTGCTTTCCTTGATCCGCCCAAAGAGACAACCGCTCCGGCACTGAAGGCATTAAAAGCGAGTGGCATTACCGTAAAAATCCTCACTGGCGACAGTGAGTTAGTGGCGGCGAAAGTGTGCCATGAAGTGGGACTGGACGCGGGAGAGGTGGTTACTGGTAGTGATATTGAAACTCTAACTGACAACGAACTGGCAAGTCTCGCGCAGCGTACCACGCTGTTTGCCCGCCTGACGCCGATGCATAAAGAACGCATCGTAACGTTGCTGAAGCGCGAAGGGCATGTGGTTGGCTTTATGGGCGATGGTATTAATGATGCGCCCGCCTTACGTGCTGCGGATATCGGCATTTCTGTGGACGGCGCGGTAGATATTGCCCGTGAAGCAGCGGATATCATTCTGCTGGAAAAAAGCCTGATGGTGCTGGAAGAGGGGGTTATTGAGGGACGTCGCACTTTCGCCAATATGCTGAAATACATCAAAATGACGGCGAGCTCTAACTTCGGTAATGTGTTCAGCGTGCTGGTGGCGAGTGCTTTTTTGCCCTTCCTGCCGATGTTGCCGTTACACTTGCTTATTCAGAACCTGCTGTATGATGTGTCACAGGTGGCGATCCCGTTTGATAACGTAGACGATGAGCAAATTCAAAAGCCGCAGCGTTGGAATCCGGCGGATCTGGGACGCTTTATGATCTTCTTCGGACCGATCAGTTCGATCTTCGATATTCTGACGTTTTGCCTGATGTGGTGGGTATTTCATGCCAACACGCTGGAAACGCAAACGCTGTTCCAGTCGGGCTGGTTTGTGGTGGGGTTACTGTCACAAACGCTGATTGTGCATATGATCCGTACCCGCCGTGTACCGTTTATTCAGAGCTGCGCATCGTGGCCATTAATGATCATGACCGTGATCGTGATGATTGTCGGGATCGCGTTACCGTTTTCGCCGCTGGCCAGTTATCTGCAACTGCAGGCGCTGCCGTTAAGCTATTTCCCGTGGCTGATTGCGATTCTGGCAGGGTATATGACGTTAACCCAGTTAGTGAAAGGATTTTATAGCCGTCGTTACGGCTGGCAATAAGTGAGTGCTGAGACTGATCGATAAATATTCTTACTGGTCAGTCTCCTACGAAAAGACCTGAACAAAAAAATAAATTACTGCAAAAATAAAAAAACAAATAAACGTCCAGCTCAAATTATAAAGGGCGCTATAGCTTTTATTTACCGAACGAGAGAGAAAGATGTCTTCTTTTTTAATGTGTCTGGAGGAGATGTTGCGATACAGGCGGATATAATAAACACAATAAAGTAATAAAGGCGGTATTACCCATCCACCTGTTGGTTTGCCAAATATAAGCGTGAGTATAATGGAGACAGCAAAGAAAAGCAGAAAGACGATTTGCGCTTTGGATTCTATTTTTTTTAATTCGCTTCTGATGCCTTCAGCGTGCTGTTCTTGCCAGCGCCGCAGCGTGCTAATACTAAATTGATAGTGTTCACATAGCTCCTTATTAGACGTACCTTCTTTTGACCGCTGTAAAATTTCAGCAATTTGTTCATTCGTGAAACGGGATTTAGCCATCTTCAACCCTCCGTGGTTGAATCAGATAATCCAGGCGCGATTCCTGGATTATCTTTCTGACAGAGATTAGCGACGAACAGCGATCGCTTCGATCTCAATCTTCACGTCTTTTGGCAGACGAGCAACTTCAACGCAAGAACGTGCCGGGAAGGTAGCGTTGTGTTCGGTGAAGAAGGCTTCGTAAGTCGCATTTACGGTTGCGAAGTCGTTCAGATCTTTCACAAACACGGTGGTTTTAACGATGTCGCCCACTTTCAGGCCAGCCGCTTCCACGATCGCTTTCACGTTATCCAGTGACTGACGCGCTTGTGCTGCTACGTCTGCCGGTACTTCGCCAGTTTTCGGGTTTACCGGGATCTGACCGGAGGTGATGATCATACTGCCCAGATCAACGCCCTGAACATAAGGTCCGATAGCTGCCGGTGCATTTTCCGTAGCGATAGTTTTGCTCATGATTTCTCCTTTATTACAGCGGTAAAAAGTCTGGCTCATTATAGGGAGCCAGACTTTTATTACCAACCGCAATTAATTGGCCAGCACCACATTATGGGAAAACTCTTTTTCGCAGTATTTGCATTTGAGCGCGATGTCATTGGCGCGTTTTCGCACTGCAAAGCTGGAAGAAACCGGTTCGGCATGGCTGATACAGTTGCTGTTCGGGCAGACCAGCACATTGTCGATGCGCTCCGGCAGGCTGGGGCGCGATTTACCAACCACTTCATAATTGTCGATACGATTTACTGTGGCTTGCGGTGCGTACAGCGCCAGTTGGTCTACCTGATCTTCACTCAAAAAGGTATTTTCGATTTTGATCAGATCCTTACGACCCATCTCGCCAGAAGGCAGGTTCAGGCCGATGGTGATACGCTGATCCGTTTCGGTCAGCTTGAACAGACTCAACAGCTTAAAACCGATCTGGGCGGGGATATGGTCAATTACCGTGCCGCGTTTAATAGCTTCAACCTGCAATTTATTATCGTGTGTCATCTCAATTTCCCCTTACAGTACCAGATCGCGATTCAGAACCAGCGCCAGTAACGCCTGGCGAGCGAAAATCCCGTTGCCTGCCTGCTGGAAGTACCAGGCGTGCGGCGTTTTATCAACATCCGTCGCAATTTCATCAATACGCGGCAGCGGATGCAGTACTTTCATATTGGCTTTGGCGTTGTGAAGGTCACTGGCGCGCAGGACAAACTGCGCTTTTACGTTAGCGTATTCGGACGGATCCAGGCGTTCTTTTTGCACGCGGGTCATATACAGAATGTCCACTTCCGCCATCACTTCTTCAATGGAACTATGCAGGCTCCAGGCGATACCTTTTTCATCAAGCATGTCCAGAATGTACTGCGGCATTGCCAGCGCGTC
Source organism: Escherichia sp. MOD1-EC6475 (assembly GCF_003046645.1). Taxonomy (NCBI): domain Bacteria; kingdom Pseudomonadati; phylum Pseudomonadota; class Gammaproteobacteria; order Enterobacterales; family Enterobacteriaceae; genus Escherichia; species Escherichia sp. MOD1-EC6475. Next base: position 68,434 of record NZ_PZKQ01000031.1, read on the forward strand.
CGGCGCGATGAAGTAAAAACGGTTGCCGTCGAACTTCGCTAACGCCTGAGTCAGGGAGTGAACGGTGCGGCCATATTTCAGGTCGCCGACCATTGCGACGCGAAGATTGTCCAGACGTCCCTGGGTTTCCTGAATGGTGAACAGATCCAGCAAGGTTTGCGTCGGATGTTGGTTGGAACCATCACCGGCGTTCAGCACCGGCACATTGCCGGAAAACTCGGTCGCCAGGCGCGCCGCACCTTCCTGTGGATGGCGCATCACAATTGCATCGACGTAAGTGCTGATAACCGAGATGGTATCAGCCAGCGTTTCACCTTTTTTTCCCAGTGAGGTGTTTGCGCTGTCAGAGAATCCCACCACACTAGCGCCCAGGCGGTGCATCGAGGTTTCGAAAGAGAGACGGGTACGGGTTGATGCTTCGAAGAAGCAGCTGGCAATCACTTTATGTTTCAACAACTCTGGTTGCGGGTTTGCTTTCAGTTTCGCCGCTGTCGCCAGCACCAGATTAAGGTCATCGCGACTAAGGTCATTTATGGAAATGATGTGTTTTTGATATAGCGGATTAGCCATGTTTATCTCCTGACGCCTGGGCAAAAAAAAGCCCCTCGATTGAGGGGCTGGGAATGGGTGATCAACGGGAAGAAAAACGGCAGGCCAGCGTCTTTTTTCAGACGCGGTAAGACAAAATGTCGAACACACTGAACCATACATCCTCCCGGCAAATTGTCCGGCATTATACTCAGCCAGAAAGTGGGATCAAGCGATTAATGCAAGAAATTCCGCAGGTAAACGATTGTTGTGAATTTATATGCTTCAAATTTGAATTTATAACGAAATGAGTTTGGAGGGAATGTGGGTGGAAAAATATGCGCTGGTGCAATCAGGCGGCAAAAAATGCTGGTATGGCAGTAAGGAATTACGTATAACAAGAGAAATGAAACGATGTTTTAATTGAGGGAATGAAAAAATGATCATCGGAAATATTCATAATCTCCAGCAATGGTTGCCAGAAGAGTTACGCCAGGCGATTGAGTATATTAAAGCGCACGTTACGGCAGAAACGCCAAAAGGTAAGCACGACATCGAAGGCAACCGCCTATTTTATCTTATCTCTGAAGATATGACCGAGCCGTATGAAGCACGCCGTGCGGAGTACCATGCCCGCTATCTCGATATTCAGATTGTGCTAAAAGGGCAGGAAGGCATGACCTTCAGCACACAACCTGCGGGCACGCCGGATACCGATTGGTTAGCCGATAAAGACATCGCCTTTTTGCCAGAAGGTGTTGAGGAGAAAACAGTTATCCTCAATGAAGGCGACTTTGTCGTGTTCTATCCGGGTGAAGTACACAAGCCACTGTGCGCAGTGGGCGAGCCAGCCCAGGTTCGCAAAGCGGTTGTGAAAATGCTGATGGCGTAAGTGGATTATGCTGGAGGCGACGTTACGCCGCCTCCGGTACTGGCGTTATTGGGCGAGCGTCGCAACCATTACCGCTTTGATGGTATGCATGCGGTTTTCCGCCTGATCAAAAACAATACTGGCGGCAGATTCAAAGACCTCATCCGTCACTTCCATCCCACCGTGCAGGCCAAACTCTTCTGCCATCTTTTTACCTAGCGTCGTTTGGTCGTCATGAAACGCGGGCAGGCAGTGCAGAAATTTGACGTCTGGATTACCGGTCAACTGCATCATTTTGCTATTCACCTGATAATCACGCAGCAATGCAATACGTTCTGCCCATTTCTCTTTCGCTTCCCCCATCGACACCCACACATCGGTGTAAATAAAGTCGGCCCCTTTAACGCCTGCTGCGATATCTTCTGTCAGCGTAATATTCCCGCCATTTTGCTGCGCCAGGGCGCGGCATTCCGTAACCAGCGAAGCTTCCGGCCAGCACGCTTGTGGCGCTACCAGGCGTAAATCCAGACCGGTCAACGCCGCAGCTTCCAGCATTGAGTTACCCATGTTGTTGCGTGCATCTCCGGCATAAACCAGCGTCATCTCATTGAAAGCTTTACCTGGTAAATGCTCCTGCATGGTCAGCAGATCCGCCAGAAGCTGTGTAGGATGAAACTCATTGGTCAGGCCGTTCCATACTGGCACACCCGCATATTCCGCCAGCGTTTCGACAATCTCCTGACCATAGCCGCGATACTGAATACCGTCATACATGCGACCAAGTACGCGGGCGGTATCTTTAATCGACTCTTTATGGCCAATCTGGCTGCCGCTTGGGCCGAGATAAGTGACACGTGCGCCCTGGTCATATGCGGCAACTTCGAAAGAGCATCGGGTACGAGTCGAGTCTTTTTCGAAGATGAGCGCGATATTTTTACCTGTGAGTCTGGCTTCTTCTTTACCGCTTTTCTTATCGGCTTTCAGCTTCGCAGCTAATTGCAGCAGGCTGTTGAGTTCAGCTGGCGTGAAATCGAGTAATTTCAGGAAATGTTTATGATAAAACCCGGACATAGATCCCTCCTGTGGTTAACGCTGTAATGAATTAAAATTCAATTTATATGGATGATTATTCATTTGCAAGCCTAAAACATAAATCTTTGTCACAAAGGTGGAGGCAATGTCAGTGGTGTGTGACAATAAGAGTATCGGCAGGACATTAAGAGGAATGAGCCATGGCAAACCCGGAACAACTGGAAGAACAGCGTGAAGAAACGCGTTTGATTATTGAAGAATTACTGGAAGATGGCAGCGATCCGGACGCGCTGTACACCATCGAACATCACCTTTCCGCAGACGATCTGGAAACCCTGGAAAAAGCAGCGGTTGAAGCGTTTAAACTCGGTTACGAAGTGACCGATCCGGAAGAGCTGGAAGTGGAAGATGGCGATATCGTAATTTGCTGTGACATCCTCAGCGAATGCGCGTTGAATGCCGATCTTATCGACGCCCAGGTTGAGCAATTGATGAACCTGGCAGAGAAATTCGACGTTGAATACGACGGTTGGGGCACTTACTTTGAAGATCCTAACGGCGAAGACGGCGACGATGAAGATTATGTCGACGAAGACGATGACGGTGTTCGTCACTAATTAATTGATTAAAATGCCCGCTAGTACACACTAGCGGGCATTTTTTTAGAGTTTACGCAGCATCCGCACTTCACAATCGACATGGCCCGTGCAACCAAGTGCGTAATCGATATGTTGAAAACCTAAATGTTCATACAAACCAATCGCTTCTTTTAAAAAAGCGGTCGTTTCCAGATAGCAGCGTTTGAAGCCCATTTCTCGCGCCTGCTCCATCGCCATTAAGGCCAGTTTTTTCGCCAGTCCTTTACCGCGAATAGCAGGAAGAAAATACATCTTTTGCAGCTCGCAAATGTCCGATTCACTACCTGCTAATGGCGCAATCCCGCCGCCGCCCACCACTTCGCCATTGTGTTCAACTACCCAATACGCATGACCAGACTGACTATACACTTGATACAATTCGTCGAGATTGGGATCGGCGACGGTGTAGCCTTTATCAGCGGTAAGACCGTATTCTGCGGATACCTGGCGGATGACGCTGGCGATGGCGGGATTATCGGCGGCAGTAAGTTTGCGCAAACGGAGCGCGGGAGAAGCGACAACATTCATAGCATAGCTCAATTTCAAATGTATGATTTATAGCTCACTTTAATACCACCCTCGCTTATGCGGTGCAAGAAGAAGATAAATCAGAAAATATTAAGCATATATCTCTTTGAGAAAGCGTATTCTAGGCGTACCAGTATCAATTTACTGGGATTATTATCTATATGAATGGAATTTATTTTAGGGATATGATTCATGAATGGTGTAAACGTCGGGAAAGATAATTCTCGTCACTCATTTGTTTTTACAGGCAAAGGTGGTGAGTATTTTCTTATTTGTCTTGTGAATTTTTTACTGACAATTATTACTCTGGGAATATATGGGCCGTGGGCATTGGTGAAATGCCGTCGTTATATTTATCAACATGTGACACTCAATGGGCAACCATTTAGTTATAAGGGAACTGGTGGTGCCATTTTCGTTAGCATGTTCCTTATTATGGTCGTTTATCTTCTCAGTATTTCTTGTTTTTCAGGCCAGCACTTTGTTCTTGGTTTTCTCCTGTTTGCTCTCTTGATCTGCGGTATTCCTTGCATGGCAGTGAAGAGTCTGCAATATCAGACGAACATGACCTCACTGAATGGCATTCGCTTTGGCTTTAACTGCTCGATGCTCCGTGCATGGTGGGTCATGTTAGGTCTGCCTGTTCTGTTGGCGTTAGCTTTTTGGTTCGCACTGTATCTTATTGCGCAAGTGACGACATCGATAGGAGGATTATTCTTTAACTTAGTCGCGTTAAGTTTGCTTTCTGCCATCGGGCTGGGTGTCGTCCATGGTATAACCTATAGTAAATGGATGCCATTGCTGGGTAACAATGCAACTTTTGGCATTCATAAGTTTTCTGTTCAGGTAAACGTAAAAGAATGCATTAAAGGATGTACACTCGCAATATTAACTATGGCTCCTTTCATCATTGTGATTGGTATTATGATTGCGCCAGTATTCCAGCAGTTAATAATGATGAGCATGTTGGGGCAGTCTGATGCAGGAAGTGAGCTTGTATTGCAATATTACCCGCAGATTACGGCTTCCTACTTCCTGTATTTTGTTGCGATTCTTGTGTTTTCTATTTATCTCTATGTCACGTTACGCAATCTGTTTCTGAATAATTTAACGCTGGCAAATGGAACAATTCGTTTTCATTCGTCCATTACCACGTTCGGTATGCTTCTGCGCATGTTTGCAGTATTAATGGGAGCCTCAATCACCTGTGGCCTGGCTTACCCCTGGTTGAAAATGTGGATGATTAGCTGGATTGCCAACAATACCCACGTTCAGGGTGACCTTGATTCGCTGGAGTTAACCAATGATGACAAACCGCAGGATAGCGGTCTGTTAATGTGGATTTCTCGCGGTATTATGCCGTATGTTCCGTTTATCTAAATAAAAAGGCCGGAGTATGCTCCGGCCTTCATTTTCTTTACTGTATTGATTACAGTGCAGCGATAACAGCCTGCTGTTCAATCAGCTTCGCTTTCGCTTCTGCATAGCCTTCCAGCTTCTCACGCTCTTTAGCGATGACCGCTTCCGGTGCGCGGGCGACAAAGCCTTCGTTCGCCAGCTTGTTCTCGATACGGCTGATTTCACCTTCAATCTTCGCCACTTCTTTCGCCAGACGCGCCAGCTCATCTTCTTTGTTGATGAGGCCTGCCATCGGGATCAGCAACTCTGCGCCGTCGACGATCTTAGTAACGGAAACCGGACCTTTGTCATCGGCAGGCAGCACGGTGATGCTTTCCAGACGCGCCAGCGTTTGCAGGAAGCCACGGTTTTCATTCACGCGACGCTCTGCATCCGCACTGCAACCACGCAGCAGCAGCTCCAGCGGTTTGCCCGGCGCGATGTTCATTTCTGCACGGATGTTACGTACCGCAACGATCGCTTGTTTCAGCCACTCGGTATCGGCCAGTGCGGCTTCATCAACCTGAGATGCATCGTACTGCGGGAACGGCTGCAGCATGATGGTGTCAGCGGTGATGCCGCAAAGCACTTTTACGCGCTGCCAGATAGTTTCGGTGATGAACGGAATGATCGGATGCGCGAGGCGCAGCAGACCTTCCAGCACGGTCACCAGCGTATGGCGAGTACCACGCAGTTCGGCTTCGGTGCCACCGTTCATTACCGGCTTGGTCAGCTCCAGATACCAGTCACAGAACTGGTTCCAGGTGAATTCATACAGAATGCCAGCAGCGATATCGAAGCGGAAGCTATCCAGTGCTTCGCGGTATGCTTTGATGGTCTGGTTGAACTCCGCCAGAATCCAGCGATCCGCCAGCGACAGCGTCATTTCGCCGCCGTTGAAGCCGCAATCCTGACCTTCTGTGTTCATCAGCACAAAGCGGCTGGCGTTCCACAGTTTGTTACAGAAGTTACGGTAACCTTCCAGACGCTTCATATCCCAGTTGATGTCACGACCAGTAGAAGCCAGCGCCGCCAGGGTGAAGCGCAGGGCGTCAGTACCGTGCGGCTCAATGCCGTTCGGGAACTGCTTCTCGGTGCGCTTACGGATTTTGTCCGCCAGCTGCGGCTGCATCATGTTGCCGGTACGTTTTTCCAGCAGTTCAGGCAGCGAAATACCGTCGACCATATCCAGCGGGTCAATAACGTTACCCTTGGATTTGGACATCTTCTGGCCTTCGTCGTCACGAATCAGGCCGGTCATGTAAACAGTGTGGAACGGCACCTGCGGTTTGCCATTTTCATCTTTGATGAAGTGCATGGTCATCATGATCATGCGGGCAATCCAGAAGAAGATGATGTCGAAGCCAGAAACCATCACGCTGGTTGGGTGGAACTGACGCAGGGCGTCGGTGTTTTCCGGCCAGCCAAGAGTAGAGAAGGTCCACAGCGCGGAAGAGAACCAGGTGTCGAGAACGTCTTCGTCCTGACGCAGCGCGACGTCCGCACCGAGGTTATTTTCTTGACGCACTTCATCTTCGTTGCGGCCAACATAAACGTTACCCGCTTCGTCGTACCATGCCGGGATACGGTGACCCCACCACAGCTGACGAGAGATACACCAGTCCTGAATATCGCGCATCCAGGAGAAGTACATGTTTTCGTACTGCTTCGGTACGAACTGAATGTCGCCGTTCTCAACTGCTTCAACCGCCGGTTTCGCCAGCACGTCGGCACGAACGTACCACTGGTCGGTCAGCATCGGTTCGATAACCACGCCGCCACGGTCGCCGTAAGGAACGGTCAGGTCGTGCGGTTTAATTTCTTCCAGCAGGCCGAGTGCGTCAACCGCAGCAACGATCGCTTTACGTGCAGCAAAACGTTCCAGTTTCTGGAACTCTGCCGGGATCTCACTGGAATAAACGTCGGATTCATTGCCTTTGGTATCGAACACCTGGGCGCTTTCACGGATATCGCCGTCGAAGGTCAGAATGTTGATCATCGGCAGGGCGTGACGTTTACCCACTTCATAGTCGTTAAAGTCGTGTGCCGGAGTGATCTTCACGCAGCCGGTGCCTTTTTCCATGTCGGCGTGTTCGTCGCCAACGATCGGAATACGACGGTTAACCAGCGGCAGAATGACATATTTGCCAATCAGATCTTTATAACGCGGATCTTCCGGGTTAACAGCCACGCCGGTATCGCCCAGCAGGGTTTCCGGACGGGTAGTCGCAACCACCAGATAATCTTTACCATCTGCGGTCTTCGCACCGTCAGCCAGCGGATAGCGGATGTGCCACATAGAACCTTTCGATTCGCGGTTTTCCACCTCCAGGTCAGAGATAGCGGTGCGCAGTTTCGGATCCCAGTTTACCAGGCGTTTGCCACGGTAAATCAGGTCTTCTTTATACAGACGAACGAAAACTTCTTTCACCGCATTGGACAGGCCTTCGTCCATGGTGAAGCGTTCACGCTCCCAGTCCACTGAGTTGCCGAGACGACGCATCTGACGGGTAATGGTGCCGCCGGATTCTGCTTTCCATTCCCAGATTTTGTCGATGAAGGCTTCGCGGCCATAGTCGTGACGGGTTTTACCTTCTTCTGCGGCAATCTTGCGCTCAACGACCATCTGGGTAGCGATCCCGGCGTGGTCAGTACCGACCTGCCACAGGGTGTTTTTGCCCTGCATGCGCTGATAGCGGATCATGGTATCCATGATGGTTTGCTGGAAGGCGTGACCCATATGCAAACTGCCGGTGACGTTCGGCGGCGGGATCATGATGCAGAAACTTTCCTGGCTTTCATCGCCATTAGGCTTAAAGTAGCCCTGCTTTTCCCAGTGCTCGTAAAGCGGCTGTTCGATATCTTGTGGGTTATATGTCTTTTCCATTATTTCCAGGTTGCCGTATTCAGGTTGAAACCAGCCACGCGGTAGGCTTTATAGCGTTCGCGCGCCAGTTGTTTCAGAGAATCTTCATAAGGAACGAAGTCTACCACTTCTGTGAAAGCGGTGGCAAAATCTGCAAAGCTTGTTCGCAGACTAATCAATATATCACGCGGGCTGCTGCTACGTTTTTGCGGCCAGGCAATCTCCACCGGCGCACCGCCGCGCGGTCCTTCTCCCGCTAAATTATGCGGAACAAAGCTTTCTGCCGGACGCGCCCACAGGGCTTCATCCAGCCGGTAAGCCTGCTTTTCATCTTCACAGGCGATGAGCACGCGCTTACCGCTGCGCCAACGTTCTGCGGCAATTTCACACACCAGTTGCTCAACGGCGCTTAAGCCATCGACGGTGGCGTCATTGTCCAGAAGGTAGAACGTCGCGTTTTTCATATATGGGGCTTCTTGTGGTGGATTTAAATACGCATCAGGTATACACCGCAGCGCCTGATGCGACGCTGTTGTGTCTTATCAGGCCTACGAGTTCAGTGCTGTGTGTAGGTCGGATAAGGCGCTCACGCCGCATCCGACAATAACAGCCTTGCCTGACGCAATTACTCTTCGCCGTTAAACCCAGCGCGATTCAGCAGGAACTGTGCCAGCAACGCTACCGGACGACCGGTTGCGCCTTTTGCCTTTCCAGAACGCCATGCGGTTCCCGCGATATCCAGGTGCGCCCAGTTGTACTTACGGGTAAAGCGCGACAGGAAGCAACCTGCGGTAATCGCCCCGCCAGGACGCCCGCCAATGTTCGCCATATCAGCAAAATTGGATTCCAGCTGTTCCTGATACTCATCACCCAGCGGTAAACGCCATGCGCGGTCGCCAGACTGTTCAGACGCGGCAATCAGCTCATGGGCCAGCGGATTATGGTTCGCCATCAGGCCGGTGATGTGATGACCCAGCGCGATTACGCAGGCACCGGTCAACGTCGCTACGTCAATTACCGCTTCCGGCTCAAAACGCTCAACGTAAGTTAACACATCGCACAGCACCAGACGGCCTTCGGCGTCGGTGTTTAGTACTTCAACGGTTTGACCGGACATGGTGGTTAACACATCACCCGGACGATAGGCACGACCGCCTGGCATGTTTTCGCACCCTGCCAGAACGCCGATAACGTTAATCGGCAGTTGCAGCTCCGCGACCATCCGCATCACGCCGTAAACCGCCGCCGCGCCGCACATATCGTACTTCATCTCATCCATGCCTTCTGAAGGCTTGATCGAGATACCGCCGGAGTCGAAGGTTAAACCTTTACCCACCAGCACAATCGGGCGCGCATCTTCTGACGCATTACCTTTGTACTCAATCACCGACATCAGCGATTCGTTTTGTGAACCCTGACCAACTGCCAGATAGGAGTGCATCCCCAGCTCTTTCATCTGCTGTTCGCCGATAACGCGGGTGATGACATTCTTGCTGTAGCTGTCAGCCAACTGGCGCGCCTGAGAGGCGAGGTAAGCGGCGTTACAGATATTCGGTGGCATATTGCCGAGATCTTTCGCGGCTTTGATCCCGGCAGCAATCGCCAGACCGTGCTGGATCGCGCGCTCACCGCTGGTCAGTTCGCGGCGGGTCGGCACGTTGAAGACCATCTTACGCAGCGGACGACGCGGCTCGGTCTTGTTTGTTTTCAGCTGGTCAAAGCTGTAGAGCGTCTCTTTTGCCGTCTCGACCGCCTGACGCACTTTCCAGTAGTTGTTGCGACCTTTGACGTGCAGCTCGGTCAGGAAACAGACAGCTTCCATTGAACCAGTATCATTCAGTGTATTAATGGTTTTCTGAATAACCTGCTTGTACTGACGCTCATCCAGCTCACGTTCTTTGCCGCAACCAATAAGGAGGATGCGCTCGGAGAGCACATTTGGCACATGGTGCAGCAACAGGGTCTGCCCCGGTTTTCCTTCCAGTTCGCCCCGACGCAGCAGGGCGCTGATGTACCCATCACTGATCTTATCGAGCTGTTCTGCAATCGGAGAAAGGCGACGTGGTTCGAAGACGCCCACGACGATGCAGGCACTCCGCTGTTTCTCCGGGCTACCGCTTTTTACACTAAACTCCATGCACTACGCTCCTGAATCTTAAAGACAACGGCGGTGGCTACAGATAGAATTGCAAGCTTTCGTAACTCATGTCCGCTGTTGCGATGACTTCGTGTTAATCTTAACGTTATTACGGCATTGGCACGTCAGAACAAAATCTGAGAGGTGAATCCGTTGAGTATAATTATCTTAGCGACGATTTCGACGACTCAAGAGAATAAATGACGTTTAAGCCATGAAACAAGCTAAAATCCTGCAAAAGACGAGTTTTTACGGGCGTATTTAAAGTGATAATCATAAGATATCTGGTTCGGGAGACGCTCAAAAGCCAGCTGGCGATACTCTTCATCTTGCTTTTGATCTTCTTCTGTCAAAAGTTAGTGAGGATACTCGGCGCAGCGGTTGACGGCGACATTCCGGCGAACCTGGTGCTCTCCCTTCTCGGGTTGGGCGTGCCGGAAATGGCGCAGCTTATCCTGCCATTAAGCCTGTTCCTCGGGCTGCTGATGACGTTGGGTAAACTGTATACCGAAAGTGAAATTACGGTAATGCATGCCTGCGGCCTGAGCAAAGCGGTTCTGGTGAAAGCGGCAATGGTTCTCGCGGTGTTCACGGCGATTGTCGCGGCGGTTAACGTCATGTGGGCGGGGCCGTGGTCATCGCGTCATCAGGATGAGGTGTTAGCCGAAGCGAAAGCTAACCCTGGCATGGCTGCGCTGGCGCAAGGGCAATTCCAGCAAGCGACCAATGGCAGCTCGGTGCTGTTCATCGAAAGCGTTGACGGCAGCGATTTCAAAGATGTGTTCCTCGCGCAAATTCGACCAAAAGGTAATGCACGACCTTCTGTGGTGGTGGCCGATTCCGGACATTTAACTCAGTTGCGGGATGGCTCTCAGGTGGTGACTCTCAACCAGGGAACGCGTTTCGAAGGCACTGCACTATTACGTGATTTCCGCATTACTGACTTCCAGGATTATCAGGCGATCATTGGTCACCAGGCGGTGGCGCTCGACCCGAACGATACCGACCAGATGGACATGCGCACGTTGTGGAACACCGACACCGATCGCGCCCGTGCGGAGCTAAACTGGCGTATCACGCTGGTATTCACCGTGTTTATGATGGCGTTGATGGTCGTACCGCTGAGTGTGGTTAACCCACGTCAGGGACGCGTACTGTCGATGTTGCCTGCGATGCTGCTGTATCTGCTTTTCTTCCTGATCCAGACCTCCCTGAAATCGAACGGCGGCAAAGGTAAGCTGGACCCGACGCTGTGGATGTGGACTGTTAACCTGATTTATCTGGCTTTGGCGATTGTTCTCAACCTTTGGGACACCGTGCCGGTCCGCCGCCTGCGCGCCAGTTTTTCGCGTAAAGGAGCGGTGTGATGCAACCTTTTGGCGTACTTGACCGCTATATCGGTAAAACTATTTTCACCACCATCATGATGACGCTGTTCATGCTGGTGTCGCTCTCCGGCATTATCAAATTTGTCGATCAGCTGAAAAAAGCCGGGCAGGGGAGTTACGACGCGTTAGGCGCAGGAATGTATACTCTGCTGAGCGTGCCGAAAGATGTGCAAATCTTCTTCCCGATGGCGGCTCTGCTGGGGGCATTGCTGGGTCTTGGGATGCTGGCGCAGCGCAGCGAACTGGTGGTGATGCAGGCTTCTGGTTTTACCCGTATGCAGGTGGCGTTGTCGGTAATGAAAACCGCCATTCCGCTGGTCCTGCTGACGATGGCGATTGGCGAATGGGTCGCACCGCAGGGCGAGCAGATGGCACGTAACTACCGTGCACAGGCGATGTACGGCGGCTCGTTGCTCTCTACCCAGCAAGGCTTATGGGCGAAAGATGGCGACAACTTTGTCTACATTGAGCGGGTTAAAGGTGATGAAGAGTTAGGGGGTATCAGTATTTATGCCTTTAACGAAAATCGTCGTCTGCAATCTGTGCGCTATGCCGCTTCCGCGAAGTTTGATCCTGAACATAAAGTCTGGCGTCTGTCGCAGGTTGATGAATCTGACCTGACTAATCCAAAACAAATCACCGGTTCACAGACCGTGAGTGGCACCTGGAAAACCAACCTCACTCCAGACAAACTGGGCGTGGTGGCGCTGGATCCGGATGCACTCTCCATCAGCGGTTTGCACAACTATGTGAAGTATCTGAAGTCGAGCGGTCAGGACGCTGGACGTTATCAGCTCAACATGTGGAGCAAAATCTTTCAGCCGCTATCCGTGGCGGTGATGATGCTGATGGCACTGTCGTTCATCTTCGGCCCACTGCGTAGCGTGCCGATGGGCGTGCGCGTGGTTACTGGTATCAGCTTCGGTTTTGTGTTCTATGTACTGGATCAGATCTTCGGCCCGCTGACGTTGGTTTACGGCATCCCGCCGATCATCGGCGCACTGTTGCCAAGTGCAAGTTTCTTCTTAATCAGCCTGTGGCTGTTAATGAGAAAATCGTAACCAGATGAGTGAAGAAAGGGAGCGAAGGCTCCCTTTCAGATTTTTGATAAAGTCAAATACGAGCTCGATCGGTCCCCTCGCCCCTTTGGGCTGAGGGGGAGGGGCACAGACAGCACCTGACTTACCTTCTTCTTCCCCCAAGTAAACTCCCTAGCACACCGCGTATAATCTGGTTCGTGACCTGGCGGGCGGCACTTTTCGCCATAGTCTGCACTACGCCATCTTTCTTTCCGCCACGCGGTCCGGTAGTGCCAAACAAAATGTCCTTTAACCCACCGAGAATACCGTCATCCACAGCCATCTCTTTTCCTTTGGCTGGTGGATTATTTTGCTGTTCGGTACTGGTTTGCACTCCTTTTTGCAGCATCTCATAGGCAGATTCCCGATCCACGTCATCTTCATACTTGCCATATACCGGCGAGTGATTAATCAGGCCGTTACGCTCATCTTCCGTCACCGGTCCCATCCGTGAACAAGGCGCAATCACCATTGCACGCTCCACCACAGAAGGACTACCTTTCGCATCCAGAAATGAGATCAACGCTTCGCCGGTTCCCAGCTCCTGGATTGCCTTTTCTGTATCAAACACTGGATTGGGTCGCATGGTTTGCGCTGCCGTCTTCACTGCTTTCTGGTCTTTCGGCGTAAATGCACGCAGAGCGTGTTGAACGCGATTCCCCAACTGCCCGAGTACGTTGTCGGGTATATCCGAAGGGTTTTGCGAGACAAACCAGACGCCCACGCCTTTCGAGCGGATAAGCCGTATTACCTGCTCAATTTTATCCAGCAGCACTTGCGGTGCATCGTTAAACAGCAGATGCGCTTCGTCGAAGAAAAAGACGAGTTTCGGTTTATCCAGATCCCCCGCTTCCGGCAGTTGCTCATACAACTCTGAAAGCATCCACAGCAGACTGGCAGCGTACAGTTTTGGCATCTGGTAGAGCTTTTCGGCGCTAAGGATATTGATAACGCCTTTACCGTTAGTATCGGTACGCATCCAGTCTTTGATATCCAGCATTGGCTCGCCAAAGAAATGCGTCGCTCCTTGCTGCTCCAGCGACAGTAATCCGCGCTGGATTGCACCAACAGATGCGTTACTGATATTGCCATACTGATTCTGGAATGATTTGGCGTTATCTCCGATGTACTGGGTAATGGCCCGAAGATCCTTAAAGTCGAGCAACAACAGTCCCTGATCGTCAGCAATGCGGAAGATGATATCCAGCACACCAGTTTGCACGTCGTTGAGATTTAACAGTCGTGCAAGCAACAGCGGCCCCAGATCGGAGACCGTAGCCCGTACTGGATGACCTTTCTCACCAAAAATATCCCACACCACCACTGGATTCGCATGTGGTTGCCAGTCGTTGACGCCGATACTTTTCAACCGAGCGAGCAGTTTTTCCGAGGTCGTACCTTCCTGTGCAACCCCGGTCAAATCGCCTTTCACATCGGCCATAAACACGGGTACACCGATTTCTGACAGTGATTCCGCTAGTTTTTGCAGCGTGACAGTTTTACCCGTCCCCGTTGCGCCAGTAATCAGCCCGTGACGGTTAGCCATAGCGGGTAATAAAAACAGTTCCGTGTCAGGCGTGCGTGCAATTAAAAGTGGTTCGCTCATGAGATTTCCTCCAGTTCCCTGCCTGGAGTATAGGCACGGTTGAAAAGTTTTCACCACTAAATTCAGCCGATTGCGAGATGTCTTAAAGGCCGGGCAGAATCGGCCTGGTAAAGGGATTAGAAGTCGGCTTTCAGGACCACGCGGCAGCGCGCCTTACCGTCACGTACATGCTGGATGGCATCGTTAATTTTCGACATTGGGAACAGTTCGGTTGTTGGTGCGACTTTGCTGCGGGAAGTGTAGAGCATGGTCGGGCAGGTGCCTGGAGTGTGACAGAGGTTACACATCGTGGAAGACAATGCTGAAATTTTCAGCACTTAGCGAGGCAGGCGTAAGCTGGCGCTTGCATGGTGACGCGTGACAGGTATAATCCACAACGTTTTCCGCATACCTCTTCAGTGCCGAAGTGGCGAAATCGGTAGACGCAGTTGATTCAAAATCAACCGTAGAAATACGTGCCGGTTCGAGTCCGGCCTTCGGCACCATTAGTTCTTCCAAGACCATCCGAGAAAGTCCAATTATTCCTTAAAAATCAATTATTGCAGCGATTTTTACGTCCTGAGTCGTCCGAGGTTGTCCGTTGAAATCCGGATGCCATTGGGGGCATAATTGGGGGCATCTTAACTTCGATTAGAAATGTGCCCCCAAATGAAGCTCAGCGCCAGACAGGTCGAGACCGCAAAACCAAAAGACAAAACCTACAAAATGGCCGATGGCGGCGGTTTGTACCTTGAGGTTTCGGCCAAAGGATCAAAATATTGGCGTATGAAATACAGACGCCCCTCTGACAAAAAAGAGGATCGCCTCGCTTTTGGTGTTTGGCCTACTGTGACGCTTGCTCAGGCAAGAGCAAAACGCGATGAAGCCAAAAAGCTATTAGTGCAGGGCATTGATCCAAAAGCCGAACAGAAAGAGGCTCAGGCCGAGAACTCGGGGGCATATACTTTCGAAACCATTGCTCGTGAATGGCATGCTAGTAACAAGCGATGGAGTGAAGACCATCGATTGCGCGTTCTTCGCTATCTTGAACTTTATATCTTTCCATATATCGGTTCATCTGACATTCGCCAGCTCAAAACCAGCCACCTGTTAGCCCCTATTAAAAAGGTTGATGCCAGTGGCAAGCATGACGTTGCACAGCGTCTTCAGCAGCGTGTCACGGCTATTATGCGTTATGCCGTACAGAACGATTATATCGACTCTAATCCAGCCAGTGACATGGCCGGTGCGTTATCGACAACCAAAGCGCGACATTACCCTGCCTTACCCTCCAGCAGGTTACCTGAGTTTCTTGCTCGCCTTGCTGCATATCGTGGGCGTGTAATGACACGAATTGCGGTTGAGCTTTCGTTACTTACTTTTGTGCGTTCCAGCGAGTTACGTTTCGCGCGTTGGGGTGAATTCGACTTCGATAAATCTCTTTGGCGCATACCTGCAAAACGAGAAGAAATTAAGGGGGTGCGTTATTCGTACCGTGGCATGAAGATGAAAGAGGAGCATATCGTTCCGCTTAGTCGGCAGGCGATGATTTTGTTAGAGCAGCTTAAGCAGATTAGTGGTGATAAGGAGTTACTTTTTCCGGGTTATCATGACGCAACTAAGGTTATGAGTGAAAACACAATAAACAGCGCATTGCGTGCGATGGGATATGACACAAAAACCGAGGTCTGCGGGCATGGGTTCAGGACGATGGCGCGTGGTGCGTTGGGTGAGTCAGGTTTATGGAGCGATGATGCTATAGAGCGGCAGTTGAGCCATTCAGAGCGAAATAATGTGCGGGCAGCTTACATTCATACTTCTGAACATTTGGATGAAAGACGATTGATGGTTCAATGGTGGGCAGACTATTTAGATCATAACAAATCAGAATCTATAACTCCCTATGAATATGCGGCATTGAAAAGCATATTATAGTAAAAAGAGGAAGGTTATACCCTCCTCTTATAAATTAATTAGAAACGTTGTGCGATTCTTGCAACTTGAATACCATTAGCAAGTTTCGTGTTATCTGCATCACGCCAATACACGTTATCACCAACAGATGATATATTTTGCTGTGGTGGGATAGTTATAATTAATAATCCAAGACCATAGAAATCATTAAAATCCATGGTGGAAAGAACTTGACTTTTGAGTGGTTCACTAAGATCTGAATTTCTTATCGCTGTAGCCCATTTTGAAAAATAGTCTTCCAAGCTAATACCCATCTTAGCCGCTTCTCTTTTAACACCAACAACATACCTTGAACCAATCTTTATCGGTTCAATTCGATCTAGTTGTGAAACTAAATCTGCATGCTGTTCTTGATCGGTCACTCCAATTATTATTTTCCCTGTGCTACCTTTTCCATTATTAGCCATGGCGCAAATGGTGTTTATTATTCTCTCTGTAACTTCTAAGTTTTCTTCTCTTTGCCCGTGTAACTGTAGAATTCCTTGTTTTAACTCATAAGAAGCTAATTCAATTTCGGATCTTCTAATTACACCTTCTATATCAATAGTTGAATGATTGTTATAGATTGGCAATGGTTCACTACTCACGACAAAGCAATCACCTATTACCCCTTTGACAGCATTGATATTTGTTCGTCTTCCTGTAGATGAACCAGCTCTTCTACCGACGGTAATTCGACTTACTATATTGTTAATGTTTTGTTTTAACTCGGCATAATTGCTAATTTTCTTATTGTCTTTAACTATCAATTCAAAAAATGCAATGAATAAAATACTGAATACAGCAGGGAAACCGTTTGTATTAGTTTCTTCGAATATTTGATCTCGTAATTTTACGAACTCGCCTTCATTACAAGTTTTTAATATTTCGTCAAGGCAGTACTTAAATTCCTCTGTGAATTTTTTTGGATCATACACATCTAATGCAGCATTGATTCTTATGCTTTCATCATGGTTACTATCATATATCTTATCTAAAGCGTCTTTAGAACGTTCTATTAAAGATCCTCCAATGATGCAGGCTGCTATATCTGCAATGCATTGTTCATCCATACTATCTCTTAAATCTGTTGAACGTAATATTCCGTGCTTAACCCAAAATGTTTCCTCTGCTTGAATCTCATAGCCGTGTTTCATAGATGGTAAATCTATGCTGATAGCGGGCATGTCACCTAATAGGATGTTATCCTTAGAAACATCACCACGTATTGAGCAAGCAATATTTCTTACCATATGTGAGAAGTTGTTTTCTACACCTGCTTGCCTTCTCTCTTGATCACTAAGGCGATGTCCGTAGGAGTTAATTCTATCAAAAACATCATTTATTTCACCTTCGCTTGCATTTCTCATAATAGATAATGCAAGAGTGTAATCTAAAATTGTACCTACTTCTCTTTGAGATAATTTTTTTTCGTCGTCATTAGGTATGAATCCCCCTTCATCAGCCCTAGTTTGTGCTGTCGGGAAAAATTGCAAATTAAACAAAAAGCCATCTATTGAAGTGTATCTTGTTTCAATGAATGACATGATGGCATGTAGCCTTTGTAAGCCATCTATTATTTCATATGTGCCGGGTTCGCTTTCTCTTTCTGCAATTAAAATTGCAGGTATTGGATATTTACGTAATATCGAATCTATAAGTTTTTGCTTTTCTTCCAAAGTCCAAACTAACTTTCTCTGATAACGTCTATTAACGTATAGTTTTCCTTCAATGAACCAGTTATAGATTGATTGGATTGGTGTAGGTTGTGATGCTAACTCAGCCATGGCTTCTCCTTGAACATTAAATGTTTCCTCAATATATTACTTGCTTATAAAATTAGCAATTTCCATATTGTATAACTCCTTATGACCTTTGCCACTTTTAAGCAAAGGGTTTCATAGTATTTTCGTGAGACCTTGCTCACGCTATACAGAATTCTGTATGAAGCATTACTATCATATACTTTACGTCAGCTATTTGTTTATGAAGAAATAGCATCTCTCTTTGAACGCGCGCAGTGCTTTCCCCGCCTCGCCCGCCCGCTTTGCGGGGCGGTTTTAATGCAGTTGCACTGACACGCTCAGGCCGCGCCGGGAATGGCGCGGTCTGCAGAAAATGAGGCAGGAAAACGCATGCAAAGCCATGCACCTTATCGATGCATGGCTTTTTTCAGTAAAAACAGGCGGATTTTCGGGGAATTTTACACAGACTGATGTGATGCCAGTTGCGCACTTTTACGCGAAAAAATCATGTTCTGCGCAGGAGTGAATTTTTCACGGCTGTCATCCACCGAAGCCGCGTCAGGCCTGAATCCGATGGTCGTTAAAATGTCGCTATCCTGTGCGGAATAATTAATTTTTTCCCCCTTCGCAAGCCAGGACAGAAGGGCTTCACGCAGGGCATCTGTGGCACGCTGTATGGCACAGTTTCGGGCAATGGCCGTCAGCTCACTGTAGCCCATCAGCTCCGGTGCCAGTGCCGCCGCCAGTGCTGTGCCGTGCTGCTGCATAAAATCATTCAGCCGGTCGCGGATGCTGATGTGCTGAACGGCTTCATGCGAACGAATATAACGACCGGCGGCCTGATTCACCTGCCATTTTCTGACTTCGATAATATTGCGTAATTCGTCCAGGCGACTGACGTTTCTGCCTTCTCCTGACAGAAGCCGCAGGTATTCCTGTTCGGCCGCTGCCAGCTCATTTTTGCGTTGCAGCCATGCTGCTTTGTTATTCTGACAGGTGTCAAAGGCCTGCTGTAAGGCTGTGCTTTCCATCGTTATCTCTTTCTCATCATGCTGAAGAATAAAAATACGGTGTGCGGCGACGGCCGGTGTTAACCGGCAGCCCTCATTCCAGACGCAGCGAATATGATTGTGTTTTTAAGCGTACTGGCGGCAGTTCCTGTTTTTCATGCAGGCTTTCTGCCAGTTCGTCCGGCGTGACCGGGCGGACAATGAAACGGTTGATGGTCTGAAGCGTTTTAAACACCAGACCACAGCCCGGATCCGTGCACACATAAAAACGCTCGGTGACTTCCTGAGACAGACGCCGCGATGTTCTTGACAGTGCAAGGCCTTTACATCTCCGACAACAATATCCGGTAACAAGCATTCTTTTCGGGCGTTTCATACTGCCGGAGGCTGACGTCAGTGAATCGCGGTATCTCTGTTTGCCTGAAATGTATTCCATTCCTGAATCTTTACTGTCAGAGAAAAAGCTTTCACTCGCTTCAAATGTCGCAGAGCAATAAATATTCCGGCACTGTGCAATCATTATCTTGGTGCCATCGTCCATGAAATGTGCGCGGCGGGTGTGAGCAACATGTCCACACGACGGGCAGTAAATCATGACAGCAGTCCTCTGGCCTTAAGCTCTGCACCCTGCTGGTCTATTTTGTCCTGCCACACCTTGCGCTGTGCCGGTGTGCCTGCCACCTCATAATCCATGTGCGGGAGTGTTGCCGCTGACAGTCCGGTCAGCCGGAGAACCGGCTCGCCGGTGAGGCTGATTTGCATCTGTTTAATTTTCTGTTCCAGCGATGATTTCACCTGCTGCATGACAGCTTTATCGGGTGCGACGTAGCCCTGATGGCCGGTGGTGTTGGCGAGCGGATTTTCCTGTACCAGGATACTCAGATGCATTGCCCGGACAAGCGCCTCACAGGTTTCATTCAGGGCGTGTTCCAGCTCATGCTCTGCATACAGACTCAGAAGGTGATGATGTGCCTTCCGGTAGGCGGTGGCCGTGCTGTCACACGCCCCTTTCAGGCGTTCACGTTCGAAATTCAGCACCACGGCCAGATTGTCATATTCCTGTACCAGCTCCCGGCGTGCCACGCGCTCAATGTGGCGCTGTTTCAGCTCGTCGCTCAGGACACCACCGGCTGCACGAAAGGCCGTGCGCCAGTCGTCAGCGTCGTTTCCGTCGGCCTGCGTCAGCGCATTTTTTTCCTGCTCTGCCCGTTCAATGGCCGTGACGGTCTCATCCATCAGGCGGGCGTTCTCAAGATGAGCGGCTCTGGCCTTTTCCAGTTGTGCCAGCGCGGGTTGCAGATATTCAGGGATGGTGTTGTCAGACATTTTCCGGCTCCTCGTCACTTCAGGTTGAGAAAATTGTGACGTACACCGGACAACAACACGACGCATTGCAGATGTGCCAGCCCTGACACAGGAGACTCATCCTCAGACCGGCAAGCCAGGAAAAGGTCGCAGGAAAAACCGGCTTACTGTTTGTTTTTTTATATTTTACTGTTCACCTCTGTTCACCATAAGAAAAAAGATAAGTAATACAGTAAGTTAAAGGGTGAACAATCGCAGTAATGACTGTTCACCGTCTGTTCACCACTGTTCACCCGTTGATGGGCTTTTTGTGCTGTTTATTACTGTTTGTTTTTATTAATTCGCCGGGAATGAATAAGAAAAAACGATTTGTATTTCACTATAATTTTTTCCAGCTCCTTCCAGAGCGTTTTAAAGCTATCTGGCGCTGATGTGCAAAAAACACACAGCAATTGTAAGGCTGCCGGAACAAATCCCCCCTGTTGCGTCTGCTGAAAATATTCACAAAATAAAGCGCTACCCGAAGCCGGACGGACTTATCCGGTGCTGTATGGACATTAACGAGGTAGCCCGATGCAAGCTGTTTTTTCTTCCCCGTCTCCTGCCCCTGTGACGCCACTGATGCCGCTGCCGGACATCACGCAGGAGCGTTTTTTACGTCTGCCGGAAGTGATGCACCTGTGCGGCCTGTCACGCTCGACCATCTATGAACTCATCCGTAAGGGGGAATTTCCGCCGCAGGTGAGTCTTGGCGGTAAAAATGTGGCCTGGCTGCACTCTGAAATCACCGCATGGATGGCCGGGCGCATTGCCGGACGCAAACGGGGGTACGACGCATGATGATGCCCGCTCTGCAAAAAGTCCCTTTTTCTGGCTTGCCTTTTTCCGGCATTTGCGGATATAGTTTCTCCGCTGCCGCAAAATCGGCAGCCGGGCGTAGGAACCCGAGTTACTTCAAGGCGACATATGACGCGCCATGCGTCTTTTTTTACGTCGTTGCTTCGGCACACCTGTTTTTCTGGCTGTGGTTTTTAAACCGTAGCCTCTGTCAGATAATGGTGGTCCGGGCGGGGCAGCCTTCGGGCTGGCCGGTTTCCTTGAAGGCCGGTATTCCTACCCCCGTCCGGGCTACCACCCATGAGCGTAGGAACTCCAGTGGTAGCTGTAACTGTTACTTCAAGGAGGCTGCCATCATGGCTACAACCCTTACCCCCTCACACCCTGAATTTGTCTTTGTGTTTGCGGCTGTCCGTCGCGCAGACCGTCATCCCCGTATCTGCATGCTTCGCACCGTCGCCGGTGATGAACGCAGCGCCCGCCGTTCCCTTGTCCGTGACTATGTGCTCTCCCTTGCTGCCCGTCTGCCGGTGGTGGAGGTGTCCCGTGCGTAATAAAA
The DNA here is from genome assembly GCF_003046645.1 of Escherichia sp. MOD1-EC6475. Lineage (NCBI taxonomy): Bacteria > Pseudomonadati > Pseudomonadota > Gammaproteobacteria > Enterobacterales > Enterobacteriaceae > Escherichia > Escherichia sp. MOD1-EC6475. Next base: position 89,893 of record NZ_PZKQ01000031.1, read on the forward strand.
AAGCCCCTCAGACCGTCTCAGCGCGTCATGACGCCCGTGAACACCTCAGCATTGAGGCTTACCATAAGCTCAACCGCGCCAGCGCCGTATCCCAGTTTGTTGGGGGTGATTTGATTCACCGAGAACTCTCCGGCCTGCATCAGCTCTACATTCCGCATATTTTCAGCTACCTGAATGAAGATATTGATTTTGTGCTGAATGAGCTGAAAGCCAAAGGCCTGTGCCGCGATTTTCTCGCCCAGCAGAAAGACCGGGGAGACAGGACGCATGTTTGATTTTCCCCAGCCCGGTGAGATTTACCGTTCTGCCGGTTTTCCCGATGTGGCCGTAGTCGGCATTCTGGAAGACGGTATTCCGTGGGAAATGCCGTACCGCTGCCCGGACATTGTCTGGAACCCGTACCGCCGTAAATTCAGTATCCTTGTGCGTATCCTCGCCGACGGGCGCACCACAGACATCCCGCTGGGGCGTTTTCTGCGGGAATTTACCTGTGACCGTCCTGACCTGTTTAAACGCAGCCCCGTAAACCGGCATGCGGTACTGAAAGAAATGGCCGGAGACCCGGAATTACAGAAATGGCGGGAGAAATATCTGGATATTTACCCGCAGGACCCTGTTCCGGTCAGCCGGGCGGCACCGGTGGCGCGGGAATGGCGGGAAATTCCCCGCACGGAGCCTGACCCGGAAATCACCCCGGATAACAGTTACCGCAATTATCTGTAATTAAAAAACGACACCCGAAAAATTAAATGTGCGTATTCGCGCAGGGATACGCACGTCTTCAGGAGACGCAGATATGCCTTATCAGTTAATGCAACCGGCACGGAATGCAGTCATCTGTCACAGGGAGGAAAGCAAATGAAAACACCCTTACCGCCCGTCTTACGCGCTGCCCTTTACCGTCGCGCTGTCGCCTGTGCCTGGCTGACCGTGTGCGAACGTCAGCACCGCTACCCGCATCTCACCCTTGAGTCACTGGAGGCGGCCATCGCCGCTGAGCTGGAAGGCTTTTATCTGCGCCAGCACGGTGAGGAAAAAGGGCGTCAGATAGCCTGTGCCCTGCTGGAAGATTTAATGGAATCCGGCCCCCTGAAGGCCGCGCCGTCGCTGTCCTTTCTCGGGCTGGTTGTGATGGATGAACTCTGTGCCCGTCACATAAAAGCGCCGGTACTGCACTGAAGGAGAACAACACCATGAAAATGAACGTAACCGCCACCGTCAGCCATGCACTCGGCCACTGGCCGCGTATTCTCCCGGCGCTGGGGATTCAGGTGCTGAAAAACCGTCATCAGCCCTGTCCGGTCTGTGGCGGGAGTGACCGCTTCCGTTTTGATGACAGGGAGGGGCGCGGCACCTGGTACTGCAATCAGTGTGGTGCCGGTGACGGCCTGAAACTGGTTGAAAAGGTGTTTGGTGTTTCCCCGTCCGACGCGGCCGCAAAGGTGGCTGCCGTGACCGGTAGCCTGCCACCGGCTGACCCGGCAGTGACGGCCGCCGCCGTTGCTGAAACAGACGCTGCCCGGAAGAACGCTGCCGCACTGGCACAAACCCTGATGGCAAAAACCCGTCCCGGAACCGGTAACGCCTACCTGACCCGCAAGGGCTTTCCCGGCCGGGAATGCCGGATGCTGACCGGCACACACAGAGCCGGTGGCGTGAGCTGGCGCGCCGGTGACCTTGTGGTGCCACTGTATGACGACAGCGGCGAACTGGTTAACCTTCAGTTAATCAGTGCTGACGGCCGTAAGCGCACCCTGAAAGGCGGGCAGGTCAGGGGCACCTGTCACACCCTTGAAGGACAGAACCAGGCCGGAAAACGTCTGTGGATAGCGGAGGGATACGCGACCGCACTTACCGTGCATCACCTGACCGGTGAAACGGTGATGGTGGCGCTTTCTTCCGTGAACCTCCTTTCTCTGGCCAGCCTTGCCCGGCAGAAGCACCCCGCCTGTCAGATTGTCCTTGCCGCTGACCGTGACCTCAGCGGTGACGGCCAGAAAAAAGCCGCCGCAGCCGCAGATGCGTGTGAAGGTGTTGTTGCCCTGCCGCCGGTCTTCGGTGACTGGAATGATGCCTTCACGCAGTACGGCGGGGAGGCCACCCGTAAGGCCATTTACGATGCCATCCGGCCACCGGCTGAAAGCCCGTTCGACACCATGAGCGAAGCAGAGTTTTCCGCCATGAGTACCAGCGAAAAGGCCATGCGTATCTATGAGCATTACGGCGAGGCGCTCGCGGTCGATGCCAACGGCCAGCTTCTGTCCCGCTATGAAAATGGTGTCTGGAAGGTGCTGCCGCCACAGGACTTTGCCCGGGATGTGGCCGGGCTGTTTCAGCGTCTGCGCGCGCCGTTCTCCTCCGGGAAGGTGGCCTCCGTGGTGGACACCCTGAAGCTGATTATTCCGCAGCAGGAAGCCCCCTCCCGCCGCCTGATTGGCTTTCGTAACGGCGTGCTCGACACGCAGAACGGCACGTTCCATCCGCACAGTCCGTCACACTGGATGCGCACCCTGTGCGATGTGGATTTCACCCCGCCGGTGGACGGTGAAACGCTGGAGACCCACGCCCCCGCGTTCTGGCGCTGGCTTGACCGTGCCGCCGGTGGCCGTGCGGAAAAACGCGACGTGATTCTGGCCGCACTGTTTATGGTGCTGGCAAACCGCTACGACTGGCAGCTCTTTCTGGAGGTGACCGGTCCCGGCGGCAGCGGCAAAAGTATCATGGCCGAAATAGCCACCCTGCTGGCCGGTGAGGATAACGCCACGTCGGCCACCATCGAGACGCTGGAATCCCCGCGTGAACGTGCCGCGTTAACTGGCTTCTCACTGATACGCCTGCCGGACCAGGAAAAATGGAGCGGCGACGGAGCCGGACTCAAGGCCATCACCGGCGGCGATGCAGTGTCCGTTGACCCGAAATACCGGGATGCGTACTCCACGCACATCCCGGCGGTGATTCTGGCCGTGAACAATAACCCGATGCGCTTCACCGACCGCAGCGGCGGCGTGTCACGCCGGCGGGTGATTATTCACTTCCCGGAACAGATAGCCCCGCAGGAGCGCGACCCGCAGCTTAAGGACAAAATCACCCGCGAGCTGGCGGTCATCGTGCGTCACCTGATGCAGAAGTTCAGCGACCCGATGCTCGCCCGGTCACTGCTTCAGTCCCAGCAGAACTCAGACGAGGCGCTGAACATCAAACGGGATGCCGACCCGACGTTTGATTTTATCGGCTATCTGGAAACCCTGCCGCAGACCAGCGGCATGTATATGGGGAACGCCAGTATCATCCCGCGTAATTACCGTAAATACCTCTATCACGCCTATCTGGCCTACATGGAGGCAAACGGCTACCGGAATGTACTCAGTCTGAAAATGTTCGGGCTGGGGCTGCCGGTGATGCTGAAGGAATACGGACTGAATTACGAGAAGCGCCATACCAAACAAGGGATACAGACCAACCTGACACTGAAAGAGGAAAGCTACGGCGACTGGCTGCCAAAATGTGACGACCCTGCAACAACCTGACCCACCTGACCGGCATCTGCCGGTCTTTTTTTTATCCCGACCTCCCCCGAAGGTGAACAATCCACTGTTCACCCTTCACCGTATATTCACCCGTTATCACACTGAAATTAAAAGAGAAAAATGAAAGGTGAACAGTGTGAACAATCAAATCAAAAAAAACTTTTTTCTCCCTGTGTGATTTTCAGTACGGGGGGATTAATCACCGGTATGAGTCACACCGGCAGAATGCCGGAGGTGAAGAATCGAATGTTCACCCTTCACCCATTATTCACCACCTATCATACTGAAATAAAAGGAGAAAAAAGAAAGGTGAACAGTGTGAACAGTTCTTTCGAAAAAAAAATTTTTATGTGGATAAAAGATGCACTGGTTTGGATCCGGGCTACGGATCCAAACTTACTGATTAAAAATTATTTAACTTTCCGATTTATTGATGGGCTGAAAATAGATTGGTCAGAAAAACAGTGGGGGCACAAAAGGGGGCATATTTCATTGTTGTGTTTTATTATTTGTTTTTTATCATTAACTTATTTTAATGTTTGAGTCCGGCCTTCGCACCAAAAGTATGTAAATAGACCTCAACTGAGGTCTTTTTTTATGCCTCAAATCCGCGCCACACAAGGCTTTTCCAGCTTTTCTCCTCAACTGAAGTCAACCTGACTCAACCCACATCACCCGCAATATCGATCGCAGCATCTGGCGCGATCTCATGCTGAAGTCCGGGATGTTGACTCTGATGTATGCCGACGCTCGCAGTCAGTGGGCAAAGAACCTGGAGGAGGGCGATCTCCCGGCGATTAGCGAAGCCAACATCCTGAGTACCTTTGAACAACTTCACCACAATAAGCAGGATGTTTTCGAACGTGGGATTATCAATGTATTTAAGGGATTGAGCTGGGATTACAAAACCAATAATCCCTGTTATTTCGGTAAGAAGATTATCGTTAACAATCTGGTGAAGCATGACAGATGGGGCTACAGCCTGAACTGGGGCTGGCGAGGAGATCAACTCGCCGATCTGGAACGGATGTTCTATCTGCTGGATGGGAAGACCATTCCCGATAACCGGCATGATGTTGCGATTTGGTTTATGGACTTCGTTAGTTCTCACCCGCATGAGCAGGTATTTGATGACGATTTATTTGTCATCCGCTATTACCAGAAAGGCAGTGGGCATATCACATTCAAGCGACTGGATCTGGTGGATAAGATGAATGACATTGTGGCGAAGCACTATCCGTCAGCGTTATCAGCAAAATGAATGTCGTATGTTTGCTATCTAAAATGTCGTATTTTTGCTACTCTTTATGCAATGACTCAGGAGGCGAATATGACGATAAAAGCACGCATTCAGTCACGACTGAAACGTTCTAAACGTTACGTATTCACTCGTGACGACTTTAAAGATATTGCAGGCTACGATCAGGTTGGTCGGGTATTGCGCGATCTTGTCAGGGAAGGGCAACTGTTGAAGGTTGGTTATGGCGTATATACCAAAGCACGGCGGAACAGTATTACAGGTAAGGTAATGCCAGCGGCTCCCGGAGGCTCTTCAGCGGTGATTGTCGAAACGCTGGAACGCCTGAAAGTACGCTATCGTTTTGCTGGTGCAACGCAGGCATACAACAGCGGTACTTCTACGCAGATCCCAGCTTCACCGGAGATAAAAACCCCCCGGCGTTTTAAACGCGTATTATCTGTAGGGAACAGCAGATTAAATGGATGATTTAACCACTCTTTTTTCTGAAGTGGCTGACGCGCTTGGTATTGAGTCTGTCGCAATTGTGGAAAAAGATCACTATATCGTTGAGCTTTTGCAATTACTTAAACCTCTGGTGTTCGATACTCATCAATTGGTGTTTGCCGGAGGAACTGCTCTGGCAAAATCAGGTGTCGCACTTAATCGCATGTCGGAAGATGTGGATATCAAACTGGTGCCTAAGGATGCATTTCAGACACTTTCCCGCACTCAGCGAAAAAATACCCGTAAAGAAATTGTTCAGGCAGTTTCCAGTGCAATAGCTTCATCGGGTGTGTTCAATTTTGATGATGATTACCCAAAAGTGACGCGGGATGAATATCGTTATAATGACATACCTGTTCGTTATCCACAGCGAGTGGTGTAGGCACCTTGTTTGCGTCCTTTTATCCGGCTGGAACTGATGGAAGCAAAGTTACTGTAGCCCTCTGAATTACGGGATATTCATTCACTGGTAACAGGGATCACGGGAAAAGCGGCTATTGTTTCAGCGTTTCCATGCGCAACTATCATTAGCACACAGGCTGAAAAGCTGGTGGCGATGTTACGTCGTACTGCGGCAGTTGTGCGAGATGTTGAGCGATTTGATGATGCATCGCTGGTACGTCATATCTACGATACAAACTGTATTGTTGAGACGAGTCATGTTGATATGAGTCTGCTCGTTGATTTTGTTCAACAAACTATTGAGCAGGACATTCAGCGTTACGGCAACCAGTACCCGCAGTTTTGCGCGTGTCCAGTTGATGAGTTAAAAATGGGACTGGATGAGTTGGCGAACAATCCTCTCTACCAGATGCGCTATCAGCAGTTTGTTTCTCCAATGGTGTATGGAGAGCGAAAGATCACATGGGATGAGGCTTACTCCAGGTTTAGGAGCTTAGCGTTATCCATCCTGAATACTTGATATACAGCATTTGTCTTTACTTGAAATTCCGATAAACATTGTGAAGCGTTAAAGTACCGACTGATTATTCAGGTTGTTGATTTCTCAGAGAATCGCGCTGAGTATACAAAGTGATTTTTGGGTTAATAAATCACATTAATTTCAATGAATTATGTTTGAAAGAGCGGTGCGGCCTTGCACCCCATCGTATGCAAATCAAGTCGCTCAAGGGCGGCTTTTTTTGTGTCTAAAATCCGCACTATACAAATCTTTTCCGCTGTTTTTTTCAACTAACGTCAACCTGATTCAATCCATATTAAATCCCTTAAGAATATCGAACCAGGTATGTATGCGCTCATTTATTAAGGATTCAGCCCTTTCAGAAAATCTAATCCATCCTCCAGGCACAATATTTATTGCGATCGCGCTCGCATCGTGGACAATGTTTAATCATAAATAATATTTACATTAATGAAATCAATGATTTCTATTATGTCACGGAATGGAAAATGGACAGCAATACGTTGGGATTTACTTCATACTGGCGCAACTCCTTAGCTGACGCCGAATCTGGTAAAGGAACGTTTTCACGTAAAGATACCGACTCATTCACTCGGTGGATAAACATCACCGCAGGGCAGTTGGATGACGAGACTATTCGGGCATTTTTTGACGGTGAAGGGGAGTCGGTAAAAACCGTTGAAGTCGTGTTACGACCCCAGGTGTGGAACCGCATAGTAAAACATGGCAAAGAACAAACGGCAGGTGCACCCGCAATTATCACGCCACTGGTTACTTCCGCTCTCCTGAATAGAGAAGGTTTTTTGTTCCCTGCTGCTTCAGCTACTATTCCCCGCGATCTGCTTGAACCTCTCCCTTCCGGCCATTTTTCTATTGGTGAGTTGGCGCAATATGACAAATACAAAACTACGCATAACACAGCCACTATTAATGAAGATGAACCGGAACATTATGAAGAAACTGACGAAGAGAAAGCGGAGCGCCATGCCAGGTATCGCCAGCATTGGCAAAATTATCTTCAACAATCAAACAACCTTTTAAGAAACGTTGCTGGAAATTGGGTTGCTACACCTGAGCCATATGAACGGGCTGGATATGGTTATATTGTCAAAGCGAGCCAGCATGTAGGGGCCAGTGTTCATATCCTGCCTATGTATGATCATCTGCTGATGAGCCAGGTTAAGGTTCCGTTATTAACGCGTTTTGCCTCAAATGAGATGGCCCCGGTGGAGCCACTTCTCGCTAAGAATGCTATGTTCTGCGAACGTCTGGGGCATTCTGGCGATAAGTTCCCGCTGGCTGTGGCGCAGCGCGATGCCCTGAGCCATTATCTGACTCAACGACCAGGCGATATGCTCGCTGTCAATGGTCCCCCGGGAACCGGTAAAACCACGCTGGTGCTTTCTATTATTGCCACCGAATGGGCAAGAGCTGCACTTAATCAAACTGAACCTCCTGTAATTATTGCCACATCAACTAACAATCAGGCCGTCACCAATATTATTGAAGCCTTTGGAAAAGACTTCTCTACTGGTTTTGGCGTAATGGCTGGACGTTGGTTGCCGGAGGTAAAAAGCTATGGCGCTTATTTTCCGTCTAAAAGCCGTAAGATTGAGGCTGCGAAAAAATACCAGACTGAAGATTTTTTTAACCGCGTTGAATCCCTGGAATACCTGGCAAATGCCCGGGCCTTTTACCTTGAAAAAGCTGAGGTGGCTTTTGGCGTCGGGGAGTGCAATTCCCCAGAGCATGTAGTGAAGCTTTTGCATGAGCGTTTAACTTCACAGTTTATGCAACTTCAGCAAATCGAACCCGCATGGCGCAGACTCAAAAATATCCGCCATGAACGGCGAGCCATCAGTGAGAATCTCGACCAGTATCTTAAGGACAAAAACACACTCCTTTTTAATATTGGCAATGAAATTTCACTTTTAGCCAGAGGTAAAAAGCAGTGGCAGCAATACCGTGCTGATGAGTCGCTTGTGTATGCGATTGGATTTGCCCCTATATT